>NZ_RQVC01000019.1:0-38131 GCF_003992085.1 Veillonella sp. CHU732 | reverse complement strand
GAATGGCACCAACCATACATATGATTGGTGCCAAAGAAGACTCGTAGGGTGAATACCCCAACATTTGACAGAGAGCCAGTTTTTTTATTATTTTGAACTATGATGCAGTATACCAATGAAAGGTAGAAGGTATATTTACAACGATACACAGTATGAACAGAATATAGGGATATATGTTAGTCGTGATAGAATTGCTTGAATGGATGTACAGAGTAGGGTAGAATACTAGAGAGAGTATTTATAATTAGGTGCTTAATGATATTGTGAAAGAATCAATAATAAATATATGAAACAAAATATAAATCAACACAGACTTCCTTTTGTGGAGTCTTTAGAACAATATAAAGAACAACATATGATTCCATTTCATACGCCAGGACATAAAATTGGCGTGGGAGCGCCTACATTGCTCACAGAGTGGATGGGTCCTGCTTTGCCTTATGATTTGGGATTGATGTATGCCATCGATGATTATCATGAGCCAGAGTGTGAATTACTGGAAGCACAACAACTGGCAGCGCAGGCATTTGGTGGAGACCACACGTGGTTTTCCATTAACGGCACATCGGGTGCGATTCAAATGATGATTATGAGTGCAGTGAAAGAAGGGGACTCTATCATCATTCCTAGAGAGGCGCACTGTTCTGTTCATAATAGCTTGGTATTAAGTGGGGCTAAACCCATCTATATGAAAGGGCGTTTTCATCCGCGCTGGGGCATACCCGTAGGGGTCACAGCGGAGGAGGCCATCGCTACGATGGATGCGCATCCAGAGGCGAAGGCAATAGTATTAGTGCATCCGAATTATTATGGTATAGGTGTGGATGTAAAACGAATTGTAGAGGCAGCCCATGAACGGCATATGCTAGTGTTAGTGGATGAAGCTCATGGACCACATCTTGTCCCATCATTAGGTATGCCAGTGCCTGCTTTAGCGAGTGGAGCAGACTTAGTTGCTCAAAGTACACATAAGTTATTAGGATCTTTAACACAGACCTCGATGCTCCATGGACAAGGGCCTCGTATTGATGTGGATCGCATCCAACGATTACAACAAATCTTGATGAGCACGAGTCCAAACTATATTTTCTTAGCATCTTTGGATATGGCTCGTCATCAATGGGTTACAGAGGGACAGTCTCTCATGAAAGACACATTGAACTTAGCTCGTACTTTGCGAAAGGCTCTGAATGAGATTCCTGGCATTGCTTGTCCTGGGATTGAGGATATAGATGGCGCTTTCAGTTTGGATGAAACTAAGATTATTATTGATGCAAAGGGCCTTGGACTTACGGCACAAGAGTTAGAACGGGAGCTGCGAGTACGTCATATTGAAGTGGAACTCATGAAAGCCTACCATGTCTTATTATTAATTACCATAGGTGATACAGACACATCTATACAACAGGTACTAGAGGCAGTGCAGAGTATCTCAGATATGTATACAAATACGTTGAAGGGTACCGCACAGGGGTGCAGAGCGCATGTGCAACAACACAATACAGGTTTACTTGACCAAGGTAATAACACGTCTTTTGATGCAATACATAGTACCAAGAATACGACAAAGAATAGTATTAGGGATAGTGTAGATGATGCACATGTTACGGATGATAACGATGTAGATGCAAGTACAATGGAAACACTACCGACACCAGCAGTGAAGCTTTCACCGCGGGAAGCATTTTATGCAAAGATGGAAACAATCCCTTTAGTACAAGCCCTAGGGCGAATTAGTGGGGAAACGATTACCTATTATCCACCGGGAATCCCTTGTTTAGGCGTAGGTGAAATCATAACGGAAGAAGTATTGGCATACATGAAACAGAAACAACGTGATGGGTATGTGCCGAATGGTGCGAGGGACCGCCAACTACAAACCATCCTGGTGTGTAAAGATGGTGAGATATAGAGGTATGGTGTGGATAGATATAACATGTATAGGGGAATCGGTGTGTGCAAATTTTTTGCAGTATCATATAATCTAAAGAATTGTCATGTCATAAGGAGATACATATGGGACAATTAATTATTATTGAAGGTGGCGACGGCAGTGGTAAGGCCACACAGACGGCAAAATTGTTGGAACGACTAAAAGTAGAAGGATACCCAGTACGGTCTGTAAGTTTTCCTAATTACGATAGTCCAGCAGCAGAACCAATTAAAATGTACTTACGAGGAGACTTTGGAAAAGAGGCGAACTCAGTGAATGCCTATGTGGCTAGTACCCTCTATGCCATAGACCGATTTGCATCCTATCGCCAAGATTGGCAACGCTTTTATGAAGAAGGCGGCATCATCATTGCCGATCGCTATACGACATCGAATATGGTTCATCAAATGATAAAGTACACTGATAAAAAAGAACGAAGTACGTTTTTACAATGGCTTGATCAATTAGAATACGATTTATATGGCTTGCCTAGACCGGATGCAGTCATCTTATTGGATATGCCTTTGTCCTTGTCAAAATCCCTGTTAGCAGAACGGACAGGTAAAACAGGAGGCAATACAGGCGATATACATGAAAAGGATGCCTCTCACTTGACGGCGGTTCATGATGCCTATGATATGTTGGTGAATACCTATGATTGGCATCGCGTGCACTGCGAGAATGAAAGCAATCAGTTACGCACTATTGATGACATTCATGAAGAAGTGTATGGTATTGCAAAACAATATATATGTAAAGGCTAGCCCCTAGCTAATGGAATGTGTCGTACCTATTCACTAGAGTGAATAGGTTAGTATCCTAGTTAGTCTGTTATGGTATGATACGCGTTCAAAAAAGATATGATAGAAACACCACATGGAGTGCAAATATTTTGCGGAAACCATGGGGTGTTTCTTCTTTTATCCGTGTATTTATTGCCATAACATGGTATAATTAGGGGTAGTCTTATGAGGTAAAGGAGGGTGTATGTCATTTTTTGAAACTGTACTTGGTCAACATCAAGTGAAAGAACAAATTACTACATTAATCCGAGATTCTGCTTTACCCCATAGCTTACTGCTCTATGGAGAAACAGGTTCAGAATCGACATCCATGGCTATCGCTATTGGGTCCCTATTATTGGGACGTCAGATTTTTTCTCCTGATGAAGGACGAACTTTTTTATCCACTATAGAGCAACAACGCATTGAGTCTGGTGAAAGTGAGAGCGCAGTCAAAGATAAAGGATTGCCAATCTATATTGATCAAGGTCAAGCCTTTTGGATTCGCCCTATGAAAACACAGCTCAGTGTAGAACAATGGTATACCTTATTAGAGAAGTATATCAATGTATCTAGTGATACACCACGGGTGGTTATCGTAGAAGGCTTTCAGACGGCCAATACTGTCTTAGCGAATGCAATGCTAAAAACGATTGAAGAACCACCACGGAATATGTATTTTATCATTGTAACTACCAATATCGACAATGTACTACCCACCATCGTGTCACGATGTATGCTCATTGGTATGCAACCAGTGCCAGAAGAGGAATTGGTGCAAGCCTTAACTAAGGAAGGTTATGCAGGAGATATTCGACGTGCTGTGCGAAGTGCTCGTGGAAATCCAACATTAGCTCGTCAGTGGGCGCAAGCTGGTGGTATTGAAAGTTTAGAAAAGGCTATGGAAGTACTAGAATGCGTAGTAGAAAGAAGTCATTTCTTTACTACCTTAGCTCTATCCTTTGAGGGACTTTCAAAAGAAGTAGTACTCGATATATTGAGTTGGCTACGTGTGTTAGCTAGAGACATGTTAGCTTTGCGATATGGTACAGAGAGTGAAAAGATGATACTAAGTGAGTATCGATTCCGCATGCAAATGATTTTACCACGATGGTCATCAAAATCTTTGCAACGAATTGTGCCCATTACTTTAGAAGCAGAACAGGCACTGCGCCTTAATGTGCGCTTAGGCCTTGTTATAGATGGAGTTATATTAGCCTTAAGGGAGGCTGTGAAGGAGGATATATAGTGGTTACTATAGTAGGAGTACGCTTTAAAAAAGCTGGCAAAATCTACTACTTTAGCCCAGGGTTTGTAACCCTTACGACAGGAGATGGGGTCATAGTAGAAACCTCTCGTGGTTTGGAATTTGGGGAAGTCGTAATTGGACCACGGAAAGTATCGAAAGATAGCGTGGTGCAACCGCTGAAAGAAGTGACGCGTAAAGCAACGCCAAAAGATCTGAAACAAGTAGAAAAAAATAGAGAGCGAGAAGAAAAGGCCTTTGAAATCGGCTTGGAAAAAATTGCCTATCGGGGGCTACCGATGAAGTTAATCAATGTGGAATACACATTTGATATGAATAAAATAGTCTTCTTTTTCACTGCCGAAGGTCGTATTGACTTCCGTGAATTGGTAAAAGACTTAGCCAATGTATTCCGGACGCGCATTGAATTGCGTCAAGTCGGTGTTCGTGATGAAGCGAAAGTACTAAATGGTATTGGTGCTTGTGGTCGTCCATTATGTTGTGCTACCTTCTTAGGCGATTTTGCATCTGTTTCCATTCGCATGGCGAAGGATCAAAACTTGAGCTTAAATCCTACGAAAATTTCCGGTATCTGTGGTCGTTTGATGTGTTGTTTGAACTATGAAAATGACTCCTACCTAAAGGGGGGCGACTTGTACTCACAAAAAGCAAAACAAGCACCTGTCGCTGTAGAACCGCCGGGCATTGGTAAAGAAGTAGTAACTGATGAAGGTTTAGGTAAGGTCTTAAAAATCAACAACATGAAAAAGACGGTGAAAGTCCAATTGGAGGCAGGTCGTACAATCGACCTACATTGGTCCGAAGTGGCATTGCCTGATGAAGAATAATATCACTACAACGGACTTGTTACTCAGTGGCTTTCAGCTATTTCAAGATGAACGAGAGTTTAAGTTTTCCATCGATGCTATTTTGTTGGGTCATTTTGGGTCGGTAAAACAGAATAAACACTATCTAGAATTAGGCACGGGGACAGGAGTCATTCCCCATGTGCTGTACCATCGAGGGGCCCGTCATGTAGTAGGGGTAGACTGCAATCCACGTGTCATTGAACTAGCGCAGAGAAGTGTTCTTCATAATGGTATTGCTGAGGCAGTATCCATGGTGGAACTAGATTATATGAGTGATGCTGGTAAAGTCTACTATGGTCAATTTGATGGTATCTATATGAATCCTCCCTATTTTGAACCGCACAGTGGGTTACTTTCAGAGGAAGAAGGCGTGGCATTAGCCTTGCACGAGCAGCGATATACTATGAAAGATATACTGCTACAAGCCCAACGGTATCTCAAATTTGGAGGCACACTGTGGATGATTTATACGTCTCCACGATTAGAATCACTAATAGGAGCCATTGAACAGACTCAATTTAGTATAAAACGAATGCGTTTTGTCCATAGTAACCGACATACAGTGAGCAAGCTAGTGTTGTTAGAATTAAAATATGGTGGAAAGCAAGGTATGATGGTGGAACCACCTTTATATATTTACGAAGTAGATGGTTCCTATTCAGATGAGGTACAAGCATATTATGAGTAGTCATAAAGGGACATTATTTTTAATTCCCACACCTATTGGGAACTTAGAAGATATGACCTATCGCGCTGTGCGCACATTACAAGAAGTAGATGTAGTAGCAGCGGAAGATACGCGTCATACAGGGGTATTATTACAACATTTTAATATTGCTAAGCCTATGATTTCCTATCATGAACATAATAAAGCGGAGAAGGGGGCTGACCTCATCCAGCGTTTATTGGATGGACAATCCATCGGTTTAGTCAGTGATGCGGGGATGCCTGCCATTTCTGATCCCGGTGAAGATTTGGTGAAAGAAGCCATCGATGCGGGCATACCGATTGTTCCTTTACCAGGTGCGAATGCAGGTTTAACGGCGCTTATCGCATCGGGTCAAAACACAAAGGAATTTCATTTCATAGGTTTTCTGCCGAAACGAAAGCAGAATGTAAAAGAGGTGTTATCACGGATTGCTACCTATGAAGGAACCCTGATTTTCTATGAAGCTCCCCATCGTATAGAAGAGACTATCCAAAGCTTGTATGAAGGTCTGGGAAATCGTCCTATTACAGTAGGTCGTGAACTGACGAAAAAGTTTGAAACGTTCACACGAACTACCTTGCTAGAGTTACGGAATGATTTCAATCAAATCGTAGAAAAAGGGGAATTTGTCCTCTTGGTGGGTGGCAAGGAGACTGTGGCAGATGAAACGAAGGTGGAGGAAGTACTGCTTTCACCACTAGAGGCAGCCTTAGCCTTAATCGAAGAAGGGGTGTCAAAAAAAGAGGCAGCCCGTCAAATTGCAAAAGAACGTGGCCTTTCACGGCGCAATGTATATAATGAAATTGAATGGTATAGTAAGGAGAGAACAGATGACTAAGAAACCGTATTATATTACGACACCAATTTATTATCCAAGTGCGAAATTACATATTGGGCATACATACTGTACGTCCATTGCTGATACAATTGCTCGTTTCAAACGCAGAGCTGGCTATGATGTGCGATTCTTAACAGGCTCTGATGAACATGGTCAAAAAATCCAACGTATGGCGGAATCTATGGGGATTACTCCGTTAGAATATACGACACAAATCGTAGATGGATTTAAACATTTGTGGGAAAAATTGAATATTTCTCATGATGATTTCATTAGAACTACCGATGAAAGACATATTAAATATTGCCAACATTTATTCCAAAAAGCATTTGATAATGGGGATATTTACAAATCTTCTTACGAAGGATTGTATTGTGTACCATGCGAAACATTCTGGCCAGAATCTAAATTAGGTCCAGAAAAAACATGTCCTGATTGCGGTCGTCCATTAGAAGTGGTACAAGAAGAGAGTTATTTCTTCCGCATGAATAAATACGCTGACCAATGGTTCAAATTTATAGAAGAGAATCCTGATTTTATTCAACCAGAATCTCGTCGTAATGAGATGATTCAATTCGTGAAACAAGGCCTAGAAGATTTGGCAGTATCTCGTACTAGCTTTAACTGGGGCATTCCAGTACCATTTGATGAAAAACATGTTATGTACGTATGGTTTGATGCGTTGATTAACTATATTTCTGCTTTAAACCCATTGGATGAAAACAGTGATTTATTTGAAACGTACTGGCCTGCAGACTTGCACCTAGTAGGGAAAGAAATCGTTCGTTTCCATACGATCATTTGGCCGATTATGCTCATGAGTCTTGGCTTGCCATTGCCGAAAAAAGTATATGGTCATGGCTGGCTTGTAGTAGATGGTACAAAAATGAGTAAATCCTTAGGCAATGTGATCGACCCAATTCCATTGATTGATACTTACGGTTCTGATGCGTTGCGCTATTTCTTGGTGAATGAAGTGCATTTGGGCAATGACGGTAATTTTAGCTTGCCTAACTTTATTACGAAAATCAATGCAGACTTGTCCAATGACCTTGGCAACTTGTTGAATCGTACCGTAGCGATGATTGAAAAATATCATGGTGGTATCATTACAAAACATGCGCCAACAGAAGATGTTGACAAGGATTTAATTGCTTTAGCTGAGCAAACAGTAAAAGACTACGAACAATTGATGGAAGATATGCAGTACAACAAAGCCTTTAAAGCGGTGTGGGCTTTCATTGGTCGTACGAATAAATACATCGATGAAACGATGCCTTGGGTACTAGCAAAAGGGGCTAATGAAGGCGATGCAGAACGCTTAGAAGCTGTCATGTATCATTTGGCAGAATCCTTGCGTATTATCGCTGTCTTAGTGGATCCAGTGATTCCAACAGGGGCTCCTAAAATTTGGGAACAACTTGGTTTACAAGGGTTTGCACAAGCTATGCTAGATGATGTACGCACATTTGGGGCTCTTCCGACTGGTACAAAAGTAGTAAAAGGAGATCCAATCTACCCACGTTTTGAAATTCCTGAAATGGTAGAAGTGGCGCCAGAAGCTGCAGAAGAATCCACTGAGGAAGCGGTAGATACTAGCAATATTCCACCGATTAAAGAGGCCATCGAATACGATGATTTTGCAAAACTAGATTTACGGGTAGCGAAAGTATTGACTTGTGAAGCTGTAAAAAAATCTAAAAAATTGTTGTTGTTTACCTTAGATTTAGGTATTGAAACACGTACGGTAGTGAGTGGTATCTCTCAATTCTACAAACCAGAAGACTTAATTGGTAAAAAAGTGATTTATTTGGCAAACTTAGCGCCGAAAAAAATCATGGGCCATATGTCAGAAGGTATGATTTTATCCGCTTCTAATGAAGAGGATCAATTAGAAGTAACGAATATTGAATTCTTAACTCCAGGAAGTGTGGTGAGATAATGCGGTTGTTTGATACACATGCGCATATCAATGATGAACGATTTGATAATGATCGGGAACAGATGATTCAAGACTGTTTTGGCCAAGGCGTAGAGTATATTATGTGCCCTGCTGTGGATCGTCAAACAGCAGAGTCTGCCATTGCTTTGGCTGAACAGTATGACCGTGTCTATGCAGCGGTAGGTGTGCATCCACATGAATCTAAAGATGCCACAGAAGAAGACTATGCATGGTTTAAACAAATGGCGTCCCATCCTAAAGTAAAAGCCATTGGCGAAATCGGTTTAGACTATTACTATGATTTTTCTGATAGAGATGTGCAAGCAGAGTCTTTCAAACGCCAATTAGCCATTGCGAGAGAAGTGGATTTACCGATTATTATTCATGATCGTGATGCACATGGTGCCATTCGAGATATGCTATTGGAACATGGGAAAGGCAATTATGGTGTTTTCCATTGTTTCTCAACCAGTTTAGAAATGGCAAAAGAATTTATTAAAATGGGCTATTATATTTCCTTTGCAGGACCTGTAGTATTCCCTAAATCTACGAATCTAAAAGAAGTAGCGAAGCACATTCCATTGGACCGTTTGCTCATCGAAACAGATTCCCCCTATTTGACGCCACCTCCATTTAGAGGGCGTCGCAATGATCCATCTAAAACACAATTTGTGGCTCAAGAAATTGCACAATTGCGTGGTATGGATGTAGAAGAACTAGCTGCTATTGCCTTAGAAAATGGTAAGCGTTGTTTTGGTATTGAGTAATATAGAATGAGAAAGGCACTTTCACAGTAGCATATACGGAAAGTGCCTTTCTGTGTACATAGGAGACCTATGAAACGAGTAGCATTAATAGATTTAGGATCAAACTCAGTACGGTTTGTCATTTCAGAAATTACAGATTCAGGCAGTTATCGCTTGGTATATCAACAGAAGGAGTCCATTCGCCTCAGTGAGGGTATGTGGACTCATCAAATGTTGACAAAACCTGCTATGGAACGCGCCATTAAAACCTTGAAAGCCTTGTCGCATATGGCAAAGGCTATGGGAGTTACAGAGATTCAAGGTATTGCTACAGCGGCTGTGCGATTGGCCACAAATGGTAATAGCTTTATTCGTCGTGTATATGCAGAAACAGGGATTCCTTTACGTGCCATTAGTGGAGAGGAAGAGGCATATTTAGGATTTTTAGGTGTTGTCAATACCATAGGATTAGATGATTTTATTGTATTTGACCTTGGTGGAGCTAGTATAGAAATTAGCTTAATTGAAAATCGACAATTAAAAAAATCTGTTAGCCTTCCTATGGGGGCTCTTGTGATGACAGGACAATTTAAATCGAGTCATGAGTTTACAAGTGCCGAATACGAAGCTATGGTGCGTTATATCCAAGAGGTATTGCATCGTGAAAGTTGGTTGAAACATGCCAAATTACCTCTTATTGGAATTGGAGGGACAGCCCGAAATATTGCCAAAATGGACCAACGGGAGAAAAATTATCCCATCCCTAAACTGCACAATTACAAGGTAAAAAAAGCGGCTATGGAGGCTTTGTTTCATCGGGTGAAAGAAACACCGTGGGAGGAACGGAAAAAGATTTCTGGGTTATCTGCAGAACGGGCTGATATCATCGTAGCAGGTATGGCCATTATTATAGAATTGATGGAGCATACAAGGGCATCGTCTATGATTGTCAGCGGTTGTGGCTTGCGGGAAGGGCTATTCTTTCAGTATTATGGAGCCAACTATTCAGCAGAGAAGTATGGGCTACCATGTCTTCAAAAAAATGGCGTTGTAGATGATATTGTGACCCACTCTACTTTAAATGTACTGCGTTCTTTCACGCCTCACGATGTGGACCATTCCTTATATATTGCGAAACTGGCAAAACAGATTTATAAACAATGGAAAGAACTAATGCCAGAAGGAGAGCGCTTAAAATTAATCTTGAAAGTAGCTTCTTTGCTCCATGATTTAGGAAAACAAATCAATTATTACAGCCATGCAAGACATAGTGCATATATGATTATTAATAGTAATCTCTATGGATTATCTCATCGAGAACAATTACTCAGTGCTTTTATTGCATCCTATTCCCATGGAGCAAACAGTAAATTTATTAAGCAGTCTCCATATCTCTCCGTACTAAAAGAAGGGGATCGAGAGATGATACAAAAATTGTCCTTTCCCTTAGCCTTAGCAGAAGCTTTTGAAGAAAGTCATGAACGTACCATTCGTTCCTTTCAAACCTATATTACAGATAAACAAATAGATATGCACGTTGAGGTGAAAGAATTAAGCCATATTCCTATGATGGAGATGGCTATCGAAAAACTAAAGAAGCAGTGTAAGAAAGAATTTAAACGTGAATTAGTGATACATTGGAAAGTTCGTTAGGAGTGATACTATGAAAGACTTTGATAATCCAAAGTATTATTTTAATCGTGAATTGTCTTGGCTGAAGTTCAACCAACGAGTCTTGCAAGAATCTATCGACAGAAGTAATCCACTCATGGAAAAACTACGATTTCTGACCATTGGTAGCTCTAACTTAGATGAATTTTTTATGATTCGCGTATCTGGATTGCGTCATCAAGAGCAGAGTGGCATCATTAAATACGATGCGGCCCATATGGATGCAAAAGCACAATTAAAAGCCATCAGTGAAGCTACGAAAAAATTAGTATCTCTACAATATACCTATTTCCATGATATTTTGAAACGCCTACAAAAAGAAGGGCTACACTTTGTCAAAGTAAAAGACTTAAAAGAAAGTGAATTACGATGGTTATACCAATATTTTCGCACTCATATCTTTCCAGTCGTTACGCCACTAGCTGTGGATGCGAGCCATCCCTTTCCATTCTTGGTGAATAAAACATTAAACTCGGTGGTGAAGATTCACCCTATCCATGATAAGTTCCAAGAGAAAATGGCTATATTGCCAATTCCATCTGTATTAAATCGAATTATTGAAGTACCCAATGATGTGCATCGTCATTTCGTTATGTTAGAAGATGTCATCAATTATTACTGTGAAGATTTCTTCGTAGGTCATCATATTGATTCTTTTACTACCTTCCGTGTAACACGTGATGCGGATTTAGATATTGAAGAAGAAGCAACCGATTTGTTGCGAGAAATTGAAAAATCTCTTCGTCGCCGACGTCGTGGTGAAGTGGTACGAGTGGAAGTATGTGAACATTACGATCCACAATTATTAGAATTTGTTTTGCAAGGCTTACAAGCAAAAAAAGAAGCCGTTTATATAGCAGAAGGAATTTTAGATGTAGCTTCCTTTAGCGAGTTTTGCAATTTACCTGGCTACGACCATTTGCGATATCCTGCTTTTACACGGCGAGAAATTCCTTGTGTAACAGATCGAGAAACTTTAGCTATCTTTGATTATATCCGAGAAAAAGATAGACTCTTGCACCATCCATTTGACTCTTTTTCTGTTGTAGAAGAATTTATAGCCAGAGCTGCAGTAGACCCGGATGTGCTAGCTATTAAACAAACCTTGTATCGTGTTAGCGGTGATTCACCTATTGTAGCCTCCTTGGTGAAAGCGGCAGAATTGGGTAAACAAGTGACTGTGTTAATGGAAGTAAAAGCCCGCTTTGATGAAGAAAATAATATTATTATGGCTCGGCGGTTAGAAAAAGCTGGGTGTCATGTGATTTACGGTTTAAGAGGCCTTAAAACGCATTCCAAAATTACTATGGTAGTGCGAAAAGAAGGTGATGTATTGCGCCGATATATGCACTTTGCTACAGGCAATTATAATGGTAAAACAGCAAAATATTATACAGATTGTGGCCTTTTGACTTGTCGAGAGTCTTATGCGGATGATAGTTCTTTATTTTTTAATACCATCTCAGGATATGCTGAATCACAGCAGTGGCAACATCTTATTGTAGCTCCATTGACTTTACGAGTTTCTTTGATAGAGCTCATAGATGGTGAGATCCGTGCAGTAGAGCAGGGAAAAGAAGGACATATTGTGGCGAAGATGAACTCTTTATTAGATAAAGAAATTATTGCCAAGCTATATGAGGCATCCTGTAAGGGGGTCAAGATTGATTTGATCGTTCGTGGTATTTGTACCCTTAGACCGGGGATTGAGGAGGTTAGTGACAATATTACTGTGCGATCCATTGTGGGGCGATTCTTAGAGCATCATCGTATTTTATACTTTAAAAATCACAGTGAAAGCCCTTACTATATTTCTAGTGCGGATTGGATGCCACGGAACTTAAATGATCGAGTGGAGTTAATGGTTCCTGTAGAAGATATAGCTTTACAGAAAGAATTACAACACATTTTAGAAGTTTACTTAGCGGACAATCAAAAAGCCCATGTCATGCGTGCGGATGGGTCTTATCGTAAGGTCATTGCTAAAGAAGATAAGATGTGCGCCCAACTTTCATTTATGGACCATAAGGATATAGATACTGTTGAAAGTATCGCTGAATTAGGACCCTGGGACCCTATTCTAGAACTTGAGACTACTGATGATGGTAAGTAAATATATATCTTCTATGGCAAGAGTCTAGTGGGTAATACATATAGGTGATACAAAGTTTTGGACATATTACAATGTAAAAACGTATCTACATGATTGAACTTGTATGCCTAAATCTATCTTTATTGTTATAAAAACAATATATAATACATGAAGTTAGCTACAAAACACACGATTCGTGTAATTTGTAGCTAATTTGGTTTAAAGTGATGTGGACAAGCTATGAGTTTAAGGTATGAGGTATTACTATAATGCGTATCATATCAATTTTGCATTATCAATAAAAAAGTATTGTTTTGAAAATATAGTAGACTTCTTTAGAGTGGGATTGTATACCATATGACCCCTGTGGATATAGTTATACACAAGGTTTAGGCTGTGCATAAGTTTGGAGCATGTTATACATGCAAACTATGGATAATTAAAAAATTATCAAAATGAGAATTCTTGAGTATAATATATAAAAGCATAAATCAAAATAAAGTGTCTTTATACAGTGGACTCAAAATAGTTTTTTATAAAAAATATAAAACTGTAGACAAATAAAGAATGGCTTTACAAAGCGATTTAGGAGCATATGTTTGACCTTATCTATCCGTCTGTGGTAGAATACCACTCATGGAGGTACTAGATGACAAACCGATTACTACAGCAAAAGCAAAAAGCAGTGCTTATGCTCACACTGTTACTAATAGTCTTTGTTACAGTCTCAGGCTTTATGTGGAATCATGGATTCCAAACTAAACAATTAGAAACACATCAAGTAGAAGTACCGGTAGCGGTACAATACGAACGAGTGGATACCTTACCCAAAGGAATGGAAGAAGTGTTACAGGAAGGCACACCAGGACTTGATGAGGTGCAGGAAGAAGTCCACTATAATCATGGTGAAGTAGTAGATACGAAAGAGCTACAGCGTACAACGATTACACCAATGAAACCTAAAATTATTCGAGCAGGTACACGAGATATAGGCGTATCACGTTCTTATAATCGCGTGAAAGAAGTCATCAGCATGGAAGCGACTGCCTATCTACCAACAGATGGTGGTGGAGATGGTATTACGGCAACGGGCATACGTGCACGTCATGGTGTAGTGGCTGTGGATCCTAATGTCATTCCATTAGGAACACGAGTATACATACCTGGATATGGTGAGGCAATCGCAGCTGATACAGGTGGAGACATTATTGGAAATCGTATTGATGTAGTGTTAGAAGATTATGGATCTGCCATGCAATTTGGACGAAGAACGGTAGACGTATATATCCTCTCTTCTTAGTCTATGTATCTATGGCGTTTTATTGTAAAAGTTCCGTCAGACCGCAATATACTTTACCGATAATGTCACGTTCAGATGTTTCTGTATAGTGCAATAAAAGAACACGGCACATTCCTTCGCAAACGGTATTTCATAATGAATTGTCACTTGCAACGACATTCTGTCTTGTGGCAGTTTGTGGACAAATGAATAAAGATAAGACCGCAATACACCCCCTCAGAAACGGTATTTCATAATGTTTCTTCGGGAGTATATTGCGGTCTTTTGTATGTGCATGTATAAGAATAAAGTGCCACAAGACGTTCTACTCATAACTGCGTTCCTCAGGAGGATAGTTAATGGCTACATTGCAAGTTTTATTTGTAGTATAGCATGTGGTGATCTTCTGCATGTTTAGAGTTTAAAAGTGAACGCCATAGACTACTACGTCTAATTGCGTTCATCTCGGAGGGGGCAGCGTTATTTGGCAATTTTGGGCTATGTATGATTTGTTGTTAGGTGTAGTATGATTAGTTAGAGCATGCTATAGGCTTCGATATATGATATAATAATAGAATATTATAGTGTGGAGGAGCTTATGTTAAAACAGGTCTTGGTGGTTGAGGGAAAATCAGATATTCAACGGGTGCAACAAGCCTTAGAGGTGGAGTGTATTGCTACGGAAGGGTTTAATTTGCGTAAGCCTGTGCTCAGTCGGATTAAGGATGCCTATGAAAAGAGAGGGATTATTATTCTGACAGATCCAGATTATGCAGGTGAGCGGATTCGACGTTTTTTGACGAAGCGATTCCCGTTGGCACAGCATGCGTTTGTGCCACGAGAGGAAGCTTATGCCAATGATGATATTGGGATTGAGCAAGCAAGTCCTGAATCCATCCGTAAGGCCTTAGAAGTGCTCCACATAGAATCTATGGAATCTTCAGAGTTGTTTACGATACAAGATTTAGTACAACATGATTTAAGTGGAGGTCCTAGCAGTGCTGCTATGAGGGCGCGCGTTGGTGCTAAGCTAGGAATAGGCTATGGGAATGGGAAGCAGTTTTTGTATCGATTAAATCATTACGGTATCAGCCGTGAAGCATTTTTTGAGGCACTTTCAGAAGAAGAAATACAGTAGGAGAATACATGATAGAATCAGTCATTGCAAGTCCAGAGGTTGTACATTATATATGCAAACGGTTTGGCATTCAAATGAGTAAAAAATTAGGGCAAAACTTTTTGATTAAGCGCACTGTGGTGGATAAGATTGTGCAGGCTGCGGAGTTAGAAGCAGGCGATGCAGTGTTAGAGGTAGGTCCTGGGATTGGTACATTAACGCAAGGTTTGGCACAAAGTGGGGCTAACGTTACCTCTGTAGAGCTAGATAGACGTTTGTTAGAGGTCTTAGACACGACCTTAGAGGCATACGATAATGTACGCATCATTCATGGGGATGTGCTGAAAGTTAATATCCCAGAATTAATGGATTATAAACCGTTCAAGGTAGTAGCGAACTTACCATACTATATTACAACACCAATTATTATGTCTTTGCTGGAATCTAAATTACCTATTGAGCGTTTAGTAGTAATGGTGCAAAAAGAAGTGGCAGAGCGTATGATTGCTAAGCCAGGTACAAAAATGTATGGCGCTTTATCAGTGGCGGTGCAATATTACACGGATCCATATATTGTCATGGATGTGCCACCTAAAGCGTTTTTACCGGCGCCTGAGGTGACTAGTGCCGTGATTTGTTGTCCATTACGTAGTGAACCACCTGTGAAAGTCCATAGTGAATCCTATTTCTTCCGTGCTGTGAAAGCAGGCTTTGCACAACGGCGTAAAACGTTCAGCAACACAATGAAGACTACTGGACTAAGTAAAGAAGCCATCGAAGCTATTTTGGCAAAAGCGAACATTGATGGATCACGTCGTGGTGAGACATTTACATTAGAAGAATTTGCCCTCATCGGTAACGCTTGGTATGAGCTAGATCAAGAAGGATAATATATGTAAAAGTTGGATAAGCAAGAACATACTTGTCTCTAATCGATGAGGAAATAGAGTTCCTATTTTGCGCATGCGACTGACTTCAAAATTTTACAAATAAACAATAAAAAGGGCTATACCCAATAGATGGGTATAGCCCTTTTTGTGCACTAGATTATACTAAAGGCGTAAACTGTATAGTTAGTTCCATAGCACGTTGTAGCATGTGATAGATATAACTTTTTTGTAGAGCATTGTGACAAACAGAAATGAGTGTATCATTCTCGGTGTCTGCATATACATAATAGGTGATATGACATGTTTTGATGGAAGTATGAAGTTATAGAACAAAAATGCATAAATTAAAAAGACAGTCCTTGCAAGCAAAGACTGTCTTTTGAGTAATCATTAAATTAATTTTGCCATAAATGTGATTAGGAATGCGTTAGTAAAGTCGATGAGGAAGGCACCTACTAAGGATACGACTAACCACGCTTTTGGAGATGGGCCGTATTTAGAAGCCAAGGACAACATGTTTACCAAAGCATTTGGCGTAGCACCTAAGCCGAAACCAATGGCACCAGCACCTAACATAACAGAATCGTAGTTGCGTTTGAATAACCAGTAGATTAAGTATGCAAAGATTGTAATTAATACCATTTGTGCTGCTAAGATTGCCATTAAAGGTAATGCTAAGTCAACTAATTGTGCTAATTTCAAGCTATTAATAGCCATTGTAACGAAGATACTTAAAGATACATTAGAAACTGCATCTAAAGCAGCACCATTAATGGAAATGTGACCAGTGAAGTCAGCATAGTTACGAATACAAGCGCCGACGATCATAGCACCAATGTAGGCAGGTAATGGACCGAATACGGAAGATAGTAGAGCACTGACTAATGTACCAAGACCTAAGGAAATACCTACGAAGGCAATGACATGCATTAGTGATTGTAAATCGAATAGTTTACTTTCAGAGTCGGATTCATTAATATCAATACCGTCAGCTTCTAATAGTTCAGGATGATCGACTGGAGTAGGGACATTGTGCATTTTGATGATGCGGTCACCTACAGGAGCACCTAATAATGTACCAGCTACCATACCGAATGTAGCGGCTGCGATAGCGGCAGAGGCAACACCCGGAACACCAGTTAATTCTTCAAAGTGAGGACCGAAGGCACCAGCTGTACCAAGGCCACCCATCATGGAAACGGAACCAGCCATAATACCAAAGATTGGTTCAATGCCCATAGCTTTGGCAATCATGATGCCAGCGCCATTTTGGAAGACGATCCAGATGGTACATATAATCCAGAAGAAGATAATAGCAACGCCACCTTTTTTAAGAACATTTAAACTAGCCATAAGACCGATAGTGGTGAAGAAGGCTAACATTAAGAATGATTGCAAGGCACTATCAAAGGTGATGTTTACGATTTTATAATAGGATAAAAAGGCACATAAGAATGCAAATGGTAAACCACCTACGGCTGGTGCAGGCATGCTCACACGTTGTAAGAAAGGAGAATGTTTTTTGATAAACTCCCCTAAATATAATGTAACAATAGCTAATGCTACCGTTTGAATCATAGACAGTTTTAATGTCCAGATTCCATTGACTAGACTCAAGTCGATAAGACCTTTCATAGTACAACCCCCTTTGGAACAAGATGCATATTAGATAAAACTTATGTCATTATCATAGCATGAAATAGGGGGCTTCGTCATAGTGATTTTTTGCACTATAGTGCTATATATGAGCTATTTTCATCAATGATAGTTAAAGTAAATTTACTATGAATTGTAAACAATTGCAGGTGTTATTCTATAGAATGTAGAAATATACACGTATGAAAGGTTGTACTTGATAATGCATGATGTATACATTATATAACTACAATAACTTTATATCATAATATAAATGCAAAAATGATATAACTGGAAAAGTGAAATGCGTGTAATTTTCCTTGTAGAAGGGATAAATTTATGAAAAACAACTGATTAATTTAGTGAACTGTGGTACTATAATATAGGTAGATTTATATTGTTTTGTAATTGTATATCATTAGGTAAAGTTACTTACATGTGAGGTTAATGTGAAACGAATTATTATAGGAATAGTGGGGCTTATTGTAGCTATCGGTTTATATTTTGGGGTACAGTATCAGAGATCTTGGGACTATAAGGCTGTAGGTGTACCTGTTTTAAATTATCATCGTATTGATACGGGAATTCGTCACTCCTTGGTGGTGCCTCCAGAAGATTTCAAGAAACAAATGCAATATCTCCATGATGAGGGATATCATACAATTACTATGGATGAGTTGTACGATTACGTGACGAAGGGAGCAGAATTGCCTGATAAGCCAGTGCTAATTACCTTCGATGACGGGTATATTGATAACTATAAACATGCTATGCCAATTCTGAAAGAATATAATATGAAAGCTACCTTGTTTATGATTACTAGTTCTATTGGAGAAAATCGATTTGTCAATGTAGAGCAACTGAAAGAAATGCAGGCGAATGGTATCGATATCCAAAGTCATACAGTGAATCATAAAGATTTACGCAATATGTCTTTAGATCAAGCACGAGACGAATTGATTAGCTCGAAAGCAGTCTTAGAAGATCGCATGAAACATCCTGTTCGTTACATTGCGTATCCAGGTGGATTTGCTAACAAGGATATAGATAAAATTTCTGAGGAAAGTGGTTATCGTATGGCCTTTACCGTGCAAGCAGGGAATGTAGAACCAGGACAAGATCTATTTAACTTGCCACGACAAGCGGTATTCTTTAATGATACACCATTCGAAAACTTCTGGGTTCGATTACATTATCCATGGGAAAATGCCTTTATGTGGCGCATCCATGATAAATTGCTAGAGTGGAACCTAAAAGGGTTAGCAGATATGGAGCCGTTATTTTAGGAACTTTTCTGATACAAAAATATCAGCAAACTGGCAATACGAAATATAAATACTATATACTAGAGCATATTAAAACCGCCTAGAGGATACAAAATAGTATCGCCTAGGCGGTTTTTTATTGTATAGATAGGGAATCTAATAGGAATAGCTCCCATAGGCATAAAATCTCATTTGTATGTGTGTTTATGCTTCCAGTTTAGGAGCATGCAAGAATGTAACATCAGGATTTCGTTCTACTACCCAACCCATTTGCCATTCGTTGGAGATAAGTACTACAAGACGGCCACGGTTATCTTTTACAATCATGGCATTGTCCATACCCTTTAAACTGTTCACATCGACTTCGCCATCGATCCAACGAGCTACGCCGTATGGTAGGGAGTTGTTCACAAGGTCTACACCATATTCATGTTTTAAACGGTATTGTAGTACTTCAAATTGAAGCATACCCACGGCACCGACCACGAAAGAATCCATGGAGTAGAGTGGTTCAAAGATTTGTACAGCACCTTCTTGAGCGAGTTGCGTCATACCTTTTAAGAATTGTTTCCGTTTCATAGAATCTTTTGGTGTGACACGAGCGAAGAACTCTGGAGGGAACACAGGGAAGTCACTGAACGTCACTTTGTGGTTGGATGCACATAAGCTATCACCTACTCCCATAGTACCTGCATCGAAGACACCAATGATGTCTCCTGGATAGGCTTCATCAATGATAGTGCGCTCTGTGGCTAAGAATTGCTGTGGTTGAGATAAGCGTAAGGTTTTACCAGATTGTTGGTGAAGTACATTCATGCCTTTTTCAAACTTACCAGAACAAATGCGCATGAATACAATGCGGTCATGATGGTTCGGATTCATGTTGGCTTGGATCTTAAAGACAAAGGCAGAGAAATCTTCAGACGTAGGTTCTACCGTTTCCTCACGGGCTACACGTGGGGCTGGCATAGGAGCTAACTCCAAGAATTTTTCAAGGAATGGTTTAACCCCAAAGTTTGTCATCGCAGAACCGAAGAACATAGGTGTTAATTCACCAGCTTTTACTTTGTCTAAATCAAAAGCATCACCAGCTACGTCGAGAAGTTCAATGTCATCGATTAAGGATTGATGCACCTCTTCCCCTAATAGCTCACGGAATGCTGGATCGTGCACATCGCCTTTGGTGGAGGCTAGTTTCTTTTGACCATGGGATTCGTCTTTTTCAAATAATTCTACAGTATTCGTTTCCCGGTCGTATACCCCTTGATACTCGCCGTTGATGCCCACAGGCCAGTTCATAGGAACCGCACGAATGCCAAGGGAGTTTTCAATTTCTTCCATCAAATCAAATGGATTGCGTCCGAAATGGTCAATCTTGTTGACGAAGGTAAAAATAGGAATGCCACGTTCTTTACAAACGGCGAATAGTTTTTTCGTCTGCGCTTCCACACCTTTTGCTACGTCGATCAACATGACAGCGCTATCTGCTGCCATTAAGGTGCGGTAGGTATCTTCAGAGAAGTCTTGGTGACCAGGCGTATCTAGGATGTTCACACGATGACCATCGTAATCGAATTGCAATACAGAACTCGTCACAGAGATACCACGTTGCTTTTCAATTTCCATCCAGTCAGATACGGCATATTTTTGTGTTTTTCTAGACTTAACAGACCCTGCCAAGTGGATAGCACCACCGTATAGCAAAAGCTTTTCCGTCAATGTTGTTTTACCCGCATCTGGGTGAGAAATGATGGCGAACGTACGGCGCCGAGTTACTTCTTCTAAAAATGTCATAATTCACCTCTATAAATACATGTGTATGTTATATACTTTCATATCTTTAAAATTATATACTATTTGAACCCTCCCTGTATAGGATATGATACTGAAAGTTGAAAAACGGCGGATGTGGTTACGAATAAGATATGTCATAGGTTTGTAAAATTCCGTGCAAAAGTAGCACTATTAGGAAATTTTAGAGGAGTATGAAAGATAGCTAGAGAAATGATTCTAAAAGGGAGTTAAGAAAATAGAGGCTGTTTAATTATTTAGCTCATTCGTAGTATAATGAAGGTTAATATAGAGAAGATTTATTATAGAATAATGTAATACATAAATAGTAACTAGTAATGGATAGGAAAAGGGAGCATATGCGTTTATTTATTGCGGAAAAGCCTAGTGTAGGGCGTGAGTTGAGCCAAGTGTTACCGAACCCACAGAGTGCTAAACGTCATGATGGGTATATCGTCCAAGGTGACGATGTGATTACTTGGGCCTTTGGTCATATGCTAGAACAAGTAGAGCCAGGTGATTATGATGAGAAATATAAATTTTGGAGATTTGAATCCTTGCCAATTTTGCCCATCTCTTGGAAATTAAAAGTTAAATCATCTAGTGCTAAACAGTTTAAGGTCATTAGTGGTTTAATCAAAAAAGCGACGACCATTGTGAATGCAGGTGACCCGGATAGGGAAGGGCAATTGTTGATAGACGAAATGCTCGATTATTTGGGGAACACCAAACCAGTAGAGCGTATTCTACTTAATGCGTTAGATGAAAAATCTATGCGTTACGCTTTAGAGCATATGCAGGATAATAAGAAATACCAACCTTTAAAAGATTCTGCCTTAGCGCGATCCCGTGCGGATTGGTTGATGGGGATGAATTTATCTCGGGCCTATACGTTAGAGCAACAGCATTTAGGAAACAAAGTGACCTTTCCGATTGGTCGTGTGAAAACACCAACTTTGGCACTGGTGGTACGGAGAGAACGTGAGCTACAAAACTTTGTGCCTGTAGAATATTACGTGTTGCAAGTACAATATGGTCATGAAAAGGGAGCCTTTTGGGCCACTTGGAAACCGAAAGATACGCAGCAAGGATTGGACCCTGATGGGCATATGCTGGATCAGACTATTCTTAATGACTTGCGTGACCGTTTGATGCAATCCCCAGAAGGTACAGTTTCTTTAGTGGAAAAGAAAAAGAAAAAGGAAGGACAACGGTTGCCTTTTTCCTTATCATCACTACAAATTGTGGCGGGTAAGCTATATAACTATACGCCACAGGAAGTATTGGACATCGCACAGAAACTATATGAGAAGAAATATACATCCTATCCCCGTTCAGACTGTGAATATTTGCCAGTGAACCAACTTTCAGATGGAAAAGCAATCCTGTCAAATTTGGTCAACATGGGACATAAGGAGTTAGCTGCATGGGCAAAGGATAGTAATCCTGCTATTAAAAGCCGTGCCTGGAATGATAGTAAGGTTACGGCCCATCATGCCATTATTCCGACCACTGTACGTTGCCCACTGCATACCTTATCCAAAGGGGAGCAAAATATTTATTTCCTCATTGCGCAAGCCTATATTGCACAATTTTACCCAGAGCATGTATATGAGCATACTCGTATCGAAGTGATGCACCAAGAGGAACTGTTTACCACAACGGGACGTGTCGTTATCGATTTGGGATGGAAAGCATTATATAAAAAGGTAAAATCCACGGAAGAATCAGAAGAAAATCAAGAGGATGAAGAAAAGTCCTTGCCCCCTGTACGTAAAGGGGATGCTGTAACGGCGAAGAATTGCAAGGTGGACCAACGGAAAACAAAGCCACCAAGCCGCTTTACTTCTGCAACCTTGGTGCAGGCAATGAAGGAAATTCACAAATATGTAAAAGATGAAGAGTTAAAAAAACAATTAAAAGATGTATCCGGTATCGGCACAGAGGCGACACGGGCCACGATTATTGATGATTTAATCCACAATAAGAAAAACCCTTTCCTTAAAGAAGAAGGAAAAAAGAAAATTTTAATTCCTACAGAGTCTGCCTATACCTTGGTAGATGCATTGCCAGATTCCTTACTGTACCCTGATGCGACGGCACAGTGGGAAGAGCGCTTAGCAAAGATGAGCGAAGGAACTGAACGGATTGATGTGTTTTTAGAAGACCAAACAAAATTCGTTGTACAACTGATTGAGGATGTAAAACGACGGGTAGGAAATACAGCTAAGATAGTAATGCCTAAGTCGGAGACAGGTGGCAAGAGAACGGGACCGAACCGAAACCCTTCCATAGCGCAACAAACAGGACGATCTTGTCCTAAGTGTAAAACAGGGGAGTTGCTCCTACGGAAGGGAAAGTTTGGAGAGTTTTATGGATGTTCTGAATTCCCTACATGCAAATACACGGAAAATGTATCAGGAGCTAGGGAATCAAGAGTTACCAAGGCAAACACATCACCAACAGCTAAAGTGTCGATGCCACAAGGATCTAGGGAAGAGATAATGCCTCCCATACCATTGTCAGATGGAAAAGTATTGGATGATACACATAAGGAATACACATGCCCACGATGTAAAAAGGGATACCTTATACAGTATAAATCACAAACTGAACCAGTTTGGAAATGTAGCGAAGGTCAAGCTTGTAGAACTACATGTGCCGATGTAGAGGGGAAACCAGCTATCTATGCGAATCGGAAGTAACTACATGTATTCTGCATAGTGGGTATATCAATACAAGGGATGCTTTTGCTAAGTAAAATATAAAAAAGAGGAAAGTTGATGTTTTTGGTTCAACTTTCCTCTTTTTTATTTGTAGGCTATTTGGTTACAGACCCTTGTATTGGGGATGTTTAGTGATAGCCTTTTTTGTAATATTCTGTTAATCAACGGATACATCTCTTTGAAGAGCCGTCTGCCGATACTAGAAACTTATCGTTTACCTTTACCACGGCCACTTGTGCCACTAGATTTGGCGCGACGTACCCGTGTGTTAGCCCCTTTATGACCACGCGCTTTGTGAGCTTTTGCTTTTGTTGCTTGGTAAGTGCTTTTAATCTTAGGTTTCTTGCTAGCTGTTTCCTTCTTAGGTGCTAAGCCAGACCCTTTTGTTTTCACTTGTCCATCCTTGGTGTATTTTGTCAAAGTAGCTTGGATGGATCGTTCGATGCGGCGTACCCAAATTTCTTCAGCTGGTGTAGCAAAGGTTACGGCGACACCAGTGGAGCCGGCACGACCAGTACGGCCGATGCGGTGGATGTAGTAATCCATGTCGTGCGGTACATCGAAGTTGTACACATGGCTCACCCCTTCGATGTCGATGCCACGGGCAGCAATATCGGTAGCGACCAAAATAGGGGGATTGCCTTTGGCGAACTCTTTCAATACTTGTGTACGGCGACCTTGTGTCATGTCCCCGTGGATTTCACTCAGTTCCACACCTTTGCGGGCTAAATCGTAAGCGAGTTTGATAGCCCCTTCTTTTGTATTACAGAATACGATAGCAAGATAAGGATTGTCAGCCTCTAGCATCGCCACAAGACGGTTTACTTTGTCCTGCTCTTCCATCATGTATACTTTTTGTTCAATCGTATCGAGAGTAATATTTTCTCCTTGTACAGTAACAGAGGTAGGTTTTTGCATATAGGCTTTTGCTAAGTTGCGGATTTTATCTGGAATAGTAGCGGAGAACATCAACAATTGACGTTTACCATCAGTGCCACTGATGAGCTTTTCAATGTCTGGCAAGAACCCCATGTGAAGCATTTGGTCCGCTTCGTCCAACACAATACGGCGGATGGAGTTCAAGTGTAACGTACCACGGTTGACGTGATCCAGCAAACGACCAGGTGTACCAATGATGACATGAGGACGGCGACCTAGCTTTTGCAATTGCCCTTCGATCGTTCTGCCTCCAATCAGGGGTAATACGTCTACTCCTAAGATCGCGCCTAAGTGACGAGCCTCCTCTGCAATTTGTTGGATTAACTCACGTGTAGGGGCGATGATGAGTGCTTGTTCTTGTTGCACATCTACATGGACACGCTGCAATAATGGTAACAAGAATGCCAAGGTTTTACCTGTTCCAGTCTGTGCTTTGGCGATGACATCCTGTCCTTTGAAGATGAGGGGAATTGATTTTTCTTGGATTGGGGTCGGTTCTTTTACGCCTACCTTTTGTAATGCTTGTATCAGTTCGGGCACGATGCCTAAGGATTGAAATGATTTCATAGTGTATCTCCGTTTCTAAATGACTTAATGGTTATATTATATCATACTTCTAGCTAGGTGGACCTGTGAAAGTTCTTTCACATAGTGATGTAATGCCATGGAATAGATGGTTTAGTTGTGAAGGAAAGGGTATTAGCTCCAAATAGGTATTCTTTATAAGTATTTGTAGAATTATTTTTAGTTATAGATAATGAGAAATATATACCTTACATATCATTATTAATTAAAAAGAAAAATTGAGAATAATAAAAAGGCATGATTAATATACTATTGATAAATAGATTGTTTGCACAAAATACACTTGATAAAAATAGATTTATAATTTCACAAAACGATAAAAATAAAACGAGATTCATTATTGATAATATTTTATAATGTGCTATAATATAAGTATTACTCATATAATTATATATGATAGGTTTGGTTGTTATGTTTTGTATGTAGGAGGTGTACTATGGTTAAGAAATTATCCGAGATGAAGCCCGGTGAAGTTGGTACTGTTGTAGCTATCAATGGATTTGGCAACATTAAGCATCGCTTGGTGGACATGGGTGTTGTACCAGGAACGGCTGTGCGCGTTATGAAGTATGCGCCATTAGCAGACCCAGTGGAAATCAAAGTGAAAAACTTCGAATTATCACTACGCGTAAGTGAAGCACAAATGATCGAAATTGAAGTCCAATAAGGAGAATTGCTAAGATGGCAGACAACACACATACCAAGATTCAGGTTGCTTTAGCGGGTAACCCTAACTGTGGTAAAACAAGTATTTTTAACAATATGACGGGATCCCGTCAACACGTAGGTAACTACGCAGGTGTTACAGTAGAGAAAAAAGTTGGGGAAACGAAAATTGATGGTCATGACATTGAAATCATCGACTTACCAGGTACGTACTCCTTAACAGCACGTTCTCTCGATGAATTGGCAGCACGTAACGTTATCATCAATGAAAATCCAGAATTGATTGCCAATGTAGTGGATGCGTCCAATCTAGAACGTAACCTGTACTTAACAGCACAATTAATTGAACTAGAACAACCATTGCTACTTGTTTTGAACATGGTAGACGTGGCAAAAGAAATGGGTTTACAGTTCAATAATAAAAAATTAGAAGAATTAACAGGTTCCACAGTAGTAGAAACTATCGGCCGTGTTAATAAAGGTACAGAAGATGCACTACGTGGCATTGTGAAAGTATCTAAAGAACGCAAAATCCCTAATGTTCGCGTTAACTATGGCGAAGTATTAGAGCCAGCTATCGCAGAATTAGAAGCAGAAGTAGCAAAACTTGACACTGGTCGTTATCCACATCGTTGGGTAGCTATCAAATTGTTAGAACAAGATACAGATATCTTAGAAAAAGTACAAGAATTAGACAAATCTGGTGTGGTGCTTAGCAAAGCAGAAGCATTGCGCACAGAATTGAACAAATCTGTTGATATGGATATCGTGTTCCAAGAATACCGTCACCGTTTTGCAGTAGAGGTATTCAACGGCGTGCTAGAAGTAGTGCCTGAACATAAAGATACCAAATCCGACAACATCGATAAAATCTTAACGAATCGTTGGTTAGGGATTCCTATCTTCTTATGCATCATGTGGGTTATGTTCTACTTAGTTATCAACATAGCTGAATATCCTAAAGGATGGTTGGAAAGTGCTTTCAAATTATTAACAGATTTCATCGGAGCTAATCTTGAAGATGGCTTGTTAAAATCTTTATTGAATGACGGTATCATCGGTGGTGTAGGGGCTGTTATTAGCTTTATCCCACACATCGTTCTATTATTCGTATCTATTTCTTTCTTAGAAGATACTGGTTACATGGCTCGTGCGGCTTTCGTTATCGACCGCGTGATGCGTGGTGTAGGTTTACATGGTAAATCTTTCATCCCTATGTTATTGGGCTTTGGTTGTAACGTACCATCCATCATGGGTGCTCGTATCCTTGATAACCCAAGAGACCGTATGATTACGATCTTAGTATCTCCATTTATGAGTTGTAGTGCTCGTTTACCAGTATATACATTATTAGCATCAGCATTCTTCCCACCAGAAGATGCACCAACGATCTTGTTAGGTATCTATACATTGGGTATCGTCGTAGCTGTTGTAACTGCAAAAGTACTTCGTACGTATGTATTTAAAGGTGAAGCAGAACCATTCGTAATGGAAATGCCTCCATACCATATGCCAACACTTCGTTCTGTAGGCATTCATATGTGGGAACGTTCCGTGATGTACCTTAAAAAAGCAGGTACATTCATCTTGGCAGCATCCATCCTTATTTGGTTCTTAACATCCTTCCCACAAGATGTAGAATACTCTCAAGACTATGATGCAGCTCGTGAACAAGTGACAATGACACATGCTCAGATGGCAGATGAGATTTTAGTGAATGCTATGTTGGTAACAGAAGAACAACAAGCAGAGGCGAATGATATCTTAGGTCAAATGCTTGCCTTAGACGAAGAGCATAAAGATGACCCGCCAGCTGAAGAGGAAGAAGCTACAGCAGAAGAAGCAACTCAAGAAGAAGCTGCAGAAGAACCTGCATACTTTGAAGAATTAAAAGCTGAAGAGTTATATCCAGTGGCTTGGGCTTTATATGTAAACCATAAAGCAGAAGAAGATGAAATCAAAGAATTAGATCTTCAACAAGGTAAAGAAAAAATTGAACAATCCTATGCAGCTGAATTAGGACGTTTTATTCAACCTGTAATGGAACCACTTGGATTTAACTGGCGTGTGAACATTGCCGTAATAGCCGCAGTAGCAGCGAAAGAAGTAATGGTAAGTACATTAGGTACTATTTACGCGATCGAAGCAAGTGATGCAGATTCTAAATCCTTGGAAGAATTCTTGTCTACTGATCCAGACTTCAACCCAGCCATCGGTTTAGGCTTGATGGTATTCGCCTTGCTATATTTACCATGCTTGGCGACTATGGCTGTATTAAAACGTGAAACTGACTCCTGGAAATGGTTCGGTGCCGTATTTGCTTACACTAGTATCCTAGCTTGGGTGGGTGCGTACATTGCAGTTCATCTTGGACGTGCTTTAGGTTTGGGCTAATCAATATTGATAGTAAACAAACAATATAATTGAGATTGAGAAAAGTTTTATTTCAAAAATTCATTGATATTATGCAGTTTGTTGTGTTCGCAAAATAATTTTCAAAAAGTACTTGAAAATGAGAAGGAGATAGTGTATACTATGGATAGTGTTATTGTATACGCAATTGGTTTACTAGCTGTTCTCTATGTTGCATACCGAGTATATAAAAGCGCAACAAGCGCAGGCGGTTGTGGCGGCGGATGTGGTGGAGGATGTGGTTCCTCTTCTGAATCCGAATCAGGATGCGGCTGTGGCTGTGGTGGTCACGAAGAACAAGATCAAAAGTAACTAATTCGATACCATAAGTATGGTAAGAGGGACTCCGATAACACGGGCCCCTCTTATCTTTATAATTATTAATTTTAATATATTTTCATGTATTAATGTGACGGAGATCACAGAAAGGAACTAACAATGTTCAACGTAAAAAAAGAAACTTTAAGAGATGCTAATGTATTCGCAGCTGGTTTAGCTTTAGGCACAGTAGGTGTAAAAGTATTAACTTCTAAAGATGCTCGCAAAGTATACGCTAATGTAGTTGCAGCTGGCCTTCGTGCAAAAGACAGCATCTTAAAAACAACTGAAAAATTGCAAGCTTCCACAGACAGCATTTTAGCTGAAGCACAAGAAATCAACGAAACTCGTGACGAAGAAGTGTTAACAGAAGGAAAATAATCCATGATGCAATTTAAAATGTTGCAACGCTTGTCCCGTCGTCTTCATGTACGTATTGAGGGACGTAAGTTTAATGACGCACAGGCTCAATATATCGAAGATACATTGATGGCCTGTGAAGCCATTACCAAAGCGAACTTCTACACTCGTTCTGGGGACATCATCATCAAGCATACTGGTGATGAAAATGCGGTGAAAGCTGCTTTATTCGGACTTAACGATTTGGATTTAGCCAATGCACCAGCATTGCATGAACTTTCACCTCGCCTTGTCAACAAGCGTTACAAAGAAGAAATGATCGATAAAACATTGCTTTATATCGGTAAAAAAATCGTGTTACCAGCACCTATTGCAGCAGCATGGTCTTGGTTCGATGGTATCAAGTTCATCGGTACAGCGATCAAAACATTGTGGAAACGCAAATTGACCGTAGAAGTATTAGATGGCGTAGCTATCGGTGCCGCATTATTGCAAAAAGATTACTCCACAGCGGGCGCTGTGATGTACTTATTAGGCATCGGCGAAATCTTGGAAGAATGGACATTACGTAAATCCGTGCTTAACCTTGCGGAAAGCATGTCCTTGAACGTAGACAAAGTTTGGGTTCTTGTAGACGGCGTAGAAGTGAGCAAACCAATCGGTGAAGTACAAGTGGGTGACGTAGTTGTAGTTCGTCAAGGTGAAGTGGTGCCATTGGACGGCCAAGTTGTGGATGGCGTAGTTCTTGTGAATGAAAGCTCCATGACTGGGGAACCTGAACCAGTTCGTCGTGATGCAGGTACTTCTGTGTATGCAGGTACTGTTGTAGAAGAAGGTCAATGTTCCTTTGAAGTACGCACTACATGTAAACACACTCGTTTCGAACAAATCGTAAACTTGATTGAAGAATCTGAACAAATGAAATCTGGTATGGAACAAAAAGCATACCGTATGGCAGATAAATTAGTACCGGTGAGTTTCTTAGGTGCTTTTGCTACTTTTGCTTTAACTCGCAACTTGATGAAAGCCTTATCTTTCGTTATGGTAGATTTCTCCTGCGCATTGAAATTGTCCATTCCATTGGCAGTGTTATCCGCTATGCAAGAAGCAAGTAACCGTGGTATCACTGTTAAAGGTGGTAAATTCTTGGAACGCATTGCAGAAGCAGATATGATCGTTTTCGATAAAACAGGTACCTTAACTAAAGCAGAACCTGTATTCCAAGAAATCATTCCTTTCAATGGTAATGATGCAGATGACATGTTGACATTAGCAGCTTGCTTGGAAGAGCATTTCCCTCATTCCATGGCGAAAGCAGTAGTGACAGCGGCGCAAGATCATCATTTACCACATAAAGAAATGCACTCCAAAGTAGAATATGTTGTGGCACATGGCATTGCATCCAAAGTGGGTAACCGCAAAGTGCGTATCGGTAGCCATCACTTCATTTTTGAAGATGAAAAAACAACAATTCCAGCTGGAGAAGAAGCTAAATTTGAAAATCTTCCAGAAGGTTGTTCCTATCTATACTTAGCGATTTCTAACGTCCTATCTGCGGTTATTTGTATTAAAGACCCAGTGCGTGAAGAAGCGAAAACTGTTATCCGCGAACTTCATGAGTTAGGTGTTAAGAAAATCGTTATGATGACTGGCGATAGCCGTAAAAATGCTGAACGCGTTGCAGCGGAAATTGGTATTGACGAAGTTCATGCAGAAGTTATGCCAACTGACAAAGCTGATTACGTGCGTAAAGCAAAAGAAGAAGGCTACACAGTGATGATGGTAGGGGACGGTATCAACGATTCCTTGGCGTTATCTGAAGCGCATGTAGGCATTGGTATGAATGAAGGTGCACCAATTGCACAAAAAATTGCCAATGTCACAGTGTCCAGTGATAACTTAACTGCTATTGTTGACTTACGTCGTATCTCCATGAAATTAATGGATCGTATTAAAATTAACTATAACTCCATCGTAGGCGTGAATGGTGGCCTTGTAGGGTTGGGTGTATTAGGTGTAATGCCTCCAAGCTCCACTGCATGGATTCACAACTTGTTCACACTAGGTGTGGGTATGTATAGCATGACTCCATTATTGGAAAAACCTAAAACAACAAACGATGACTGCATCGAAGTAGAAGCAGTTGTAGCGTAACACACAAAAAGCATCCGTAAGGATGCTTTTTTGTTTGTAAAATCGAAACTGTATATGTATTTATAAGATGGCGGATGTTTGTTATACTATAGGAAGAGATAATATTAATTTAAGTAAGGAGCATAGTTGTATGATTAATGAAGAATTGTTGCCTGCTTATTTATATAATGATATACAAGGTCTGAAAAAGGCTCTGGAAAATGGTGATTATATTGATGTATGGCTAGATGAACTCTATGGATCTATCAATATCGCTCAACATAATTATGAAATATCAATTGATGAGGCAAATTATTTAAGAGAAAAATATATTTGGTGATAATATGCGAGACTTTACTGGTTGTAGAATTAACACTTTTAAAACTTATGGTGGAGCAAATGGTAATAAATTAGGGATTTACATTGATGAGGAACAGTATTTATTGAAGTTTCCCCCAGTATCAAAGAATAGGGATGAGCTTTCATATACACATGGATGTGTCAATGAGCACATTTCTAGTAGTATATATAATTTATTATCAATTCCTGCGCAACAAACGGAGTTAGGTATCTATCAAAGGGCGAATAAGACTAAAATTGTTGTTGCCTGTAAAGACTTTGTTGCAGATGATGAAGAGTTTAGAGATTTTGCATCTTTAAAAAATACTGTGATTACCAGTGAAAGTAGTGGCTATAGCAAAGATTTATCTGATATACTGTTTTGTATTTATGAGCAAGATAGAATTGACCCTGTGCAAGTGGAAGAACGCTTTTGGGATATGTTTGTTGTAGATAGTTTAGTAGGGAATTTTGATAGACACAATGGTAATTGGGGATTTTTGGTAAATAAAAGTACGCATATTTGGAAGTTAGCTCCTGTATATGATTGTGGATCCACATTATTACCATCTGCCAGTATAGAATTATTGAAGGCTATACTAAATGATGCGGACTTATTAAATGAAAGAATTTATAGATTTCCTAACTCTGCAGTGACAATAGATGGGAAAAAGGCAAATATGTTTGAGGTATTAACAGAATATCCTAATAAGCAATTAGAGCATTCTTTAGAATCTATTGTACAAAAAATTGATATGGAGGAGATTTTTGCTTTGATTGAATCGATTGAACTGATAAGAGTAGAGCAAAAAGATTTTTATAAGCTATATATAGAGGAAAGGAAGAAAAAGCTGTTAGATACAGCGATTATGCATAGAAAAAATCGATGAAATAATTTTGGTATAGAAAGGAAATTATATGTCAACCATACAAGATGTAGTGCAACGCACGATGTATATGAGTATATTTTTTATATTGATTCCTCTAGGGGCTTATACGATTCATACGGGGATGAGCGCCATGGTGGCAGGGGTGAGCTATGGAGTATTATCCCTGTTTATTCCTGTCTTTTACTTACGCTCTAGTGAAAGTGGATTTGGTCCTAAGGCTCGCAGAATACCGATTTGTGTGTATGTAATAGCTTGGGCACTTGTACAAGGTGGTACATTCCTAGTGTTCAACAATTTGGATTTATCTTGGTTGTGGAACTTATCGACTATCGGTCGTGATGTGGTGTTTGCTGTCATCATGTATTGCCAAGTAACCTTGTCATTAGTGTTGGCATTAGCAGGTGGAAAGAATACAGAGGTGTAATATGAGAAGTTATATAAAATTTTATAGTTGGTCCATGCTCTGGATTATTCCGCTAAGCTTAGTATTTAGCTTAGGGCAGTTCGACACATCTAGCATTATTATGTTTGTCATTGCCTCCTTGGGGATTCCTTTGGGTCTGAAAGCGGTGCCAAGACTGGCAGGACAATTTGACTTTCACTTAGGGAAAGGGCATTATACATATTCTTGGCTTTGGTGGAATCTATTCTTTTTCTTTGGTAATGGTGTATTGCCGTTTGCCTTGCCAAAAGAGCCTATCTATATCATGCTAGTCTGGGTATTAACCATGTTAGTTGTGGTGGCACTTATGATCGGCACAGCAAAACTATTAGATTGCTGGATGGCACGTAAAGAACGTCATTACTTTATCGATACAGTCCTAAATATTTCTACCTATGCGTTGCCATTGCCAATGCTATTTTTAGGGGATGTTCTGTATCTAAATCTTAATAATCCCATTGTTCAAGCGTCGTTAGACCAACAGAGCATTATAGGGTTAGTTGCTAGCCTATCTATTGGGCTAATGTTCATGATGCTCACCACTATTGGTAGTATGGTCCTATATTTATACCCACGTCGCACAGCGTTATGGCCTCGTGTGACGGCTATCGTAGTGATGGCAGTGTGGTGGGTGGCAACCAATGCCCATATCCTGTTCGGTGGATACATTCCAGATATTGTGAAAGTCTGGGCAGGGAAAGCATTGCCAGCTTTCACAGGTAGCCCATTAGTATATATTACACCGTCCATATTTGAAATCTGCGCCATTGCACTAAGCGTGGCTATTGGATTGGGAATTGAAAAATTGTGGATGTCTAAAACAGATGAAACCATCTAGTGTAAGAGCTGTAAACATGCTAATACAATAGAGAGAAGCGTAATATGAGTGTAGGAACTTCTAATACTACAGAGGAGTACGTAATACGGGTGTATAAACTGCGTTGATTAAGGAGATGATTAGCTTGAAACTTTCATGTAGTTATGCGGATGATATGCTAGTTAGAATGGCTCACCATAGTACCGCTATTGAAGGGAATACACTGACACAATATGAAGCTAAATGTATTTTATTAGATGGTATCATTCCTAGAGCGATGAATGAGTGTGAATTTTATGAAGTCAAAAACTATAAGAAATATATGGGATTTTTAACAGATAATTATTCCAAGGAAATTACCATTGAACTAATAAAAGATACTCATAGTTATTTATTACAAGATATTAGAGAAGATGCAGGAGCATTTAAAACGATTCATAATATAATCATAGGGGCTGATTTTACAACTACAGAACCTTATTTAGTGCAATCAGAATTAAAAAACTGGTGTGATACGTTAGAATATAGACTTAATCTCTCTAATACTATGGAAGAGAAAATAAAAGTTATTATGGAGCAACATTTGCGATTTGAACGAATACATCCGTTTTCTGATGGCAATGGAAGAACTGGGCGTGCCTTAATGGTTCATTCTTGTCTGCAACAAGGGATTGCTCCTATTATTATTAATAAAAGTGATAGACAATTATATATGAACCTATTATCTGAGTTAGATATAAAAGGATTAACAGATATGGGAATACGGTTATCAAAAGAAGAAAATACGAGAATGGAGATTATTAATAAGGCTGAACTGGAGTTACAGATCCTTTGATGCGGTGGTGGCTAATCCTCCGTACTCTGCGAAATGGGATAACAATGAAAGTAAATTGAAAGACCCTCGTTTCAGTGATTATGGCAAGTTGGTGCCGGCATCTAAAGCAGAGTATGCTTTCATCTTGCATAGCTTGTACCATTTGAATACAGAAGGAACGATGGCCATCGTATTGCCACATGGTGTGCTATTCCGTGGCGCAGCGGAAGGTAAAATTCGGGAGACCCTCATCGAGAAAAATTATTTAGATGTACTCATTGGATTGCCAGCGAACTTGTTCTATGGCACGAGCATTCCTACCACGATTTTAGTGTTTAAAAAGAACCGCACGAATCGTGATGTGTTGTTTATCGATGCTAGCAACGAGTTTGAAAAAGGGAAAAACCAAAATAACTTGAGTGAAGAGAATATTGCTAAGATTATCGACACCTACCGCAACCGTGTGGATGTAGAGAAATACGCACATGTGGCGAGCCTAGAGGAAATCAAGAAGAATGACTATAACTTGAATATCCCTCGTTACGTGGACACCTTTGAAGAAGAGGAAGAACTGGATATTGATGAAATCAATCGCATGATTGAACAAGATAACCGTGATATTGCAGCATTGGAAAAAGAAATAGCAGAACAGTTAGCACTGTTGGGAGTGAAACTGTAACTTTCAGAGAACATAGTTGAGAGTAGCAATACTTGTTGAGTATGATTAATGAATGCTATGTTGACAGTAAAGCAGGTAGATAATAGGGAAATGATGCGACTAGTGAGGGCTGGTCGCATCGTTTTTGCTTGTGAAATAGTTAAATGAAAATGCCTAACGAAAAGAGTTTTCGCAAATTTCAATACATTAGGCTTTTTATTTCGTGTGTGTGAGATAATCCTAACGCTAACAATACGTTAAGGCTCTCTTTTAATATATTAAGTATAGCGTAGGGTTTAAAATATAAAAAAGGTGATGTGTAAAAACTAGCACTGACAGTGAACGTTGACTGTTAGTGCTATTTTATGGGAAAAATAAAAAAGATATGGAATACTTCTAGTAGATAGTATTGTGCTATCTATAGTTTTATTAGGTATGGTATAATTTAGGAAAGGAAGGTATTCCATGTACATTAAGTCATTTGATGAACTGACGTTCCAAGACAATTTTATCTTTCAAAAAGTGATGTTAAAGAAGCACATTTGTAAGGCTGTATTAGAACGGTTGTTAGATATTTCGATTAAAGATATTGTATATATTCATGAAGAAAAAAATCTTGATGTACGGTGGGATTCTAAAAGTGTGCGTCTTGATGTGTTTGTAAATGATGATAAAGGAACGGTATTTAACATTGAAATGCAAACTAGCAAGGACATGGAAGAACTTGTAAAACGTACACGGTTTTATCAAAGTATTTTAGATATGTATCATATTCAAAAAGGTCAGAAGTATACGACATTAAATGATTCCTATGTAATTTTTATTTGTACATTCCCAGTGTTTACTGGCAATCGTCATAAGTATACCTTCAAAAACGTTTGTATCGAAGACCATGATATTGCCTTAAACGATGGTGCCACAAAGTTATTTTTAAGTACAAAGGGAACGCAAAATGATGTGTCAAAACCGTTGCAAGCGTTTTTAGACTACATTGATGGACAGGAAGCAACAGATGAGTTGCTGCGAGATATTGATGATGCTGTATATGAGGTCAAGCATTGTGAAGCGTGGAAGGAGGAATACTCGATGTTATCTATGGATCATTATAAATATTGGAAAGAGGGGATGGCCGAGGGCATTGCAGAAGGACTTGCTCAAGGTAAAGCTGAAGTTGTCATTCAGATGTTGCAAGAAAAGTTGTCGCTAGAAATGATTGCTCGCCTTACAAAATTAACAGTGGAGCAAATAAAAGAGATTGGACGGGCTAATGCATTACTATAAATAGTAAGAATTAGATTCTTTTATTTATATATCTATAAAACTTATTTTCAAGAATAAAGCAATACAATGGGTCAGACCTAGTTGTATCGTTTTTGAATTTATGATATATATAGGTTTTATATTACTCACAAAAACTAGCACTAATAGTGAATGTTGGCTGTTAGTGCTACTTTGTGGAAGAAACGAAAAGGGAGTGGAATATTACAGTAGATAGTATTGTGCTATCTATAGTTTTATTAGGTATGGTATAATTTAGGAATGAAAGCTGATGATTGTGTATCGGCTTTCTTTTTTTGCTTCCATACCAATACTTGGGAACAGCGTAAGTTGGGGGAATACTCGGTTATAATAACAGGCGGAACCCCTAGCACAAGAATATTAGAGTATTGGAGCCCTAAAGAGATTCCGTGGATGTCATCTGGCGAAATCAATAAAAAAAGGATTTCTAAAACAGAAGATAGGATCTCTAAATTGGGATTAGAACAATCTAGCGCAAGATGGGTGAAGAAGAACTCAATTTTAATTGCATTGGCTGGGCAAGGAAAAACTAGAGGAACAGTTGCCATTAATGAAGTAGAGTTGACAACAAATCAATCAATAGCAGCTATAGAGTTAGATAATTCACTCAATACAGAGTTTGTATTTCAAAATCTCGATAGTCGATATGATGAATTGCGAAAAGAATCATCAGGTGATGGAACAAGAGGTGGATTAAATAAAAAAATAATATCTGACTTGTATATTCCCTATACTGAATATAAAGAGCAAGATGTTATAGGCCACTTCTTTAAAAAACTTGACAACCTCATCACCCTTCATCAGCGTAAGTATTCCCCAATCTTTCATAATACAGGATAGATATCATATAACTCCCTATATGCTTTTTTTGAAATATACGAGTAAGATATGTATAAGAGCCATTTCTATGTTGTCATGTAAATGAAGAGGTGTGAATATGGTAAAGGCTGAGGAAGGATCGGAATTATTTTGCAAGTATTATGAACGGTGGATTCGGATGTACAAGGAAGGGGCTATTCGAGAGGTAACCATGAAGAAGTACGAGATTACGTTGGTATGGTTACAGAAATTGGTGCCTGACTTACAACTTTCAGAGTTAAATCGAATTACCTATCAACAATTATTAAACGATTATGCAGTGTATCATGAACGACAAACAACGATGGACTTTCACCATCAATTGAAGGCAGCTGTACTGGATGCGGTGGATGAGGGCTTCATTGATCGGGATCCGACACGAAAAGCAATCATTAAGGGAAAGGCCCCGAGAGAAAAGAAGATTAAGTATTTAAATTAGTTCGAGTTGCACACGTTGCTGGTACATTTACATCTTACGCCGGAAGTAAATTGGGACTGGTTTATTTTTATTATTGCCAAGACAGGCATGCGTTTTTCAGAAGCGTTAGCATTGACGCCAAAAGACTTTGATTTTTCACATCAATCACTGATTGTGAATAAAACTTGGGATTACAAAGGGACTGGTGGATTTTTGCCTACGAAAAATAAGTCTTCTGTGCGAAAGATTCAATTGGATTGGCAAACGATTATTAAATTTTCTGAATTAATCAGAGATTTGCCAGAGGACAAACCAATCTTTGTGAAAGGCCCTGTGTACAATTCAACGGTAAATGATAGGTTAGAGAGATATTGTAAGGACTTAGGGATTCCCGTTATTTCTGTTCACGGATTACGACATACCCATGCATCGTTGTTGCTGTTTGCGGGGGTATCCATTGCCAGTGTTGCCAGGCGGTTAGGTCATGCGATCGATGGCAGGGTTGGCATAAATTATTTTCATAGAATGGCTCTTTTTACATAACAAAGAGCTGTCACTCATATGCAGTAAATCCTGGCTCTATAATAAATGTTGGGGCTACTCATATAAGAGTAGTCACCAACATTTTTTTGTTGCAATAAAATAGACATAT
>NZ_RQVC01000018.1:0-41255 GCF_003992085.1 Veillonella sp. CHU732 | reverse complement strand
ATATGTCTATTTTATTGCAACAAAAAAATGTTGGTGACTACTCTTATATGAGTAGCCCCAACATTTATTATAGAGCCTTTTTTTTGAGTTGGGATATGTACTGATGGTGTTAGTATATAAATCAATAATTGTATGATACAATAACGGTATATTAATGAGTAAAAGTGATGAATAATTTTAATACTATCGAATATTTAGGGATTTGGGAGAAGTTAAATAGTCCAGAATTTAACCCCCTCGAATTCGAGGGGTTTTAAATATGCAAGTGAAGCAGATATGTTAAATGTTTCCTTATTTGATAAATTGGCCACAATGCAATCCTCATTGAAAAAGGTTTAGAACAAAAAAAAGAATGATAGAACTTAGGATTCTATTTTTAAAATACGTGGTGAAAGATTAGGAATAGGGTAGAACGATAAATTTTTAAAGGAGTATATATGAATACAACAAAAGAATGGATTGAAAAATATGAAACAGTAAAACATTTATTAGTTGCCCCTATGAACTATGCAGAAGTTTTTGAAAAAAATGAAATTCATGGAAAAAAATTATTTGTTTTAGAAATGGGAGAAATCATATTTCCGACGGGAGAACTTTTGGTAAGAGATCCTTTGGTTTGGCTGAGTAGAGCAGAAAAACCTTATTTAACCAAAGTACCAAGAGGAAAGTATAGCATTGAAACTTTGGTAGTAAAAATCGAAGAAGAACACTATCGTTATGTACTTACAAGAGTAAAATTTAATGAAAATAAGCCAGTGATTTATTACGAAGCTTTAAAAGGTGATGAAAACCTAGAAGGTGTAGATAGTGAAAGTATTTTTGGATTTATGGTTGATGCAGGATTGGCAACTATAGTTGATGTAGAAACAAGAGATAAATATTGTGATTTTGTAGAGAAGTGGTATAAAGAAAATACTGAAAAAAATATTTATAATGATTTTTTTGCAAAGGAATTTAAAGAAAATGCCATGAAATATCCAAAATTTCAAAGAGAAGATGGAGACTGGATAAACTTTAAAATTCCTAATACAGATTTATCAATTCCTATGATTCAGTCTGGTTTTGGAGATGGACAGTATCCTGTATATTTTGGGTATGATGAAAAGGGAAAGCTTTGTGATATTGTTTTAGAGTATATACCGATAAATTAATTTCAAAGGGGGATATATGAACTATTTATTAAATAAAGAAGATTTTATTTATATGAATCTAAGTTTTCCCGAAGAAACTGTAGAAAGTATTATCCCTACACTTGGAATTGATGCAGAAAATGGATAGATGTAACAAGTTAATTTATAGAATAAATAAAAAGTGTAATGAGGTAGAATATGGAAAAAATAAAACATGAATTTTTTGGAGAATTAGATTTAGTAAATGGATTAGACGATGGTATGGGATTTAGTAACGATGTTGTTGTATTGTGGGAAGAAGAGGTAAATGGAATTAATACAACACTTTGGTATGGTAAACCAGCTAAAATCACAACAGAATTATTAGATAATTTTACGAAGTTTTTACAAAATTTTGGTGAATATAACAAAAAAGCTAGAAAAGTAATAGGAGAATATCTATTAGAAGATAATACATATATTACATTTCATAAAGAAGAATTAGAACTTGATTTACCAGAAGATGTAAATGAATTTGTACAATGTATGAAAGTTACGAATATTGGATTATGGACAGATGGAGAGAATGTAATGATTGTAGATTATATGATTTCTCCAGAAGAAAGTGATGAAATTTTAGCTGTTAAATTTGATGATAGTCTTGATATTATAGATATTTCTTGGGAAAGTTAAAATTTAAAAAGCAACAAGATAGCAAATTAAAATGCATGCTATACAGTATATAGGTTACTATATACGTTAGCATGCATTTTATCGCTTATAATTGTACTTTCACACCATAGATAATATTGACTAATTCAGCCATAGCCTCTGGTGTTTCCAAGCCTGGATTCAATAAGAACCATTGGGATGGTAAGAAAATAACTTTGTCGTTTTTCACAGCTTGTAATTGATTCCAAGCTGGGTTGCTAGTCATTTCTTTGGCAAAGGTTGCATTGATTTCATCCTTTTTACCCATGGTAACAACAAGGATTATATCAGGGTTGTCTACTGTTAATGTTTCTAAGGAATAAGGTACTGTTTTAGAAGTTACATTATCTTTTAAATGCTGTTCTACTACATTGGTAATGCCTAATTCATGAACCATAGATGCCGTGATTGCTAGAGGAGTTTCTGCTGTTACCGATTTACCAGTAGCTCGTAATACAGCGACTTTAACAGGTTTATTTTTAGGAATCGCAGCTTTGACGGCATCGATTTTTTTATTGTAATCTTCGATGACAGATTTGGCCTTATCTTCTGTATGGAAAATATTGCCTAATAATGTTAGCAAAGGAATATTATCATTGATGCCATCGTAATTAATAAGGATAGATGGAATATTATTGCTATCTAATTGACCTTTGAATTTTTCATGTTGGCTAGGTAAGCCTAATACTAAATCAGGATGTAGACCAACTAATTGTTCCATATTAGGATTGGCTGTATGGCCTATGCTTGGTAATGATTCAATTTCACTAGGTAACTTTTCGTTACTTTCAACACGAGCGATGGCTTTGCCACCTACAGCATAGATCATTTTAGAAATAGAGTTAGATAGGGCTACCACCTTGGATGGGTTAGCAGGAATTGTGTAGGACTGATCTTGGTAAGAGACAGTGCGAGTTGTTTCTGTTGTAGTAGGACCTGTTTTTGCGCATCCACCTAGTAACAAAGAAGTGGAAAGTAGAACAGCACTACAAATTTTTAAATATGTTTTCATTGTTTATTTCTTTCAAATAAGGGGATACGAAACGTATCCCCTTATGTTTTTAGTACTATAGTATTGTTGGTAAATTATTTTACTAATGCATCATATGCTTCGGAAGCACGTTCTGCAAAGATATCACGGATTTGTTGATTTTCACCAGCACCATGGATATAAGTATCTACAGTAAATCCTTCTTTCATAAGGATATTTTTATGAGAATCAGGTTCGTCACCAGCCATATCGTTGTTTGCATGGTCACCAGCCACCATCATTAATGGCATTAATGTAACGTGTTTGATACCTTTTTCTTTCAATTGAGGGATTACTGTTTCAAGGTTTGGCCATCCTTCAACTGTGTAAAGGTATGTATTTTGGAATCCCATGGAATCGATACGATCTTGGATTACTGCATAGTACGCATTAGATGGATCTGGAGTACCATGAGCCATGATCAATACAGCAGAATCTTTTGTTTGGATCATAGGGAATTGGGAAGAGTATGCTTTTAATGCTTGTTCAATATCATCGCGTTGTTCTTCTTGGCCCATCCAGTACATTAAAGGTAAACCTAATGTCATTTTTTTGAAATCTTGTTTATGATGGTTGAATACAGCCCCAGCATAGTTATATTCCATACCTGGAATCATATTTAATGTTGTTAAAGCAACACGAGTGTATCCATCAGCTTTTAATTGGTCTAATGCTTCTTCTGGAGTAGGGTATGTAATACCTTCATGGGCTTTAATGCGATCAATAATAATATGGGATGTGAAAGCAGTGACTACTTTAACATTTGGATGTTGTGCTTTGATTTCATTGATTGTTGCATCAATTGTTTTTGCACGAGTATCTTTGAAAGTAGTACCAAAGGACATAACTACGATAGCATCTTTGTTTTCAGCGTTTTGCATCATTGGATTTTCGTATGTGCGAACACCAATGGAAGCTGCTTCTTGTAATGCTGGAGTTGCATCTTTTACTTCAGAGTTTAACATGTACGCCGCATCAGTAGATTGAGAAACGCCGAAAGCTGCAGTTACTGCTAATGCCGCAATCATAGCGCTTTTAGAAAAGAATTTCATAATAATTCTCCTTACCTAAAACTAGAATATACCCAAAAGCATGAATTTTTATTTCTCTATTCATACTTATTTATTATTATATTCCTGCCTGTGATAAGTGTCAATGAAATATAAACATATAATCATGAAAGTTAGCTATAATCAAATGAAATATCTTAGTACTTAGGGTATCAATGAGTATCAACAAAAATGAAGGGATACAAACAGGCCATTCACTCTCTATTTAGACAGTAAACTACTATGATTTTATTGACTTAAAAAAATCACTGTGATAGACTTAACAAGTTATAAAATTATCAAGAACAATAAGAAGTCTGAGAACATAATAGAAAGGAAGACATAAGTATCTATGAAATCTATACATAATACAAAGAAAATAACAGCAATGACTGTTATCGTAGGGGCCATGACGGCACAAGTGATGGCAGATAATTCAGCCATGGTTGTTAGCGGTAGCGGTGCCAGTGCAACAGGTCACGTGGCATTGGCTGTGGGGGCTAATGCCAATGCATCAGGTAACCAAGGGGTGGCTATTGGTGCTAACTCCGCAGCTAGCGGTGGTAATGCGACGGCTCTTGGGTTAAATGCAACTGCAACACATACAGATGCACTGGCCATTGGTACAAAAGCAGAGGCAACGAATGTGAATACTACTGTAATAGGTGCGTATGCTGTATCTAGTGGAGATTATGGGGTGGCAGTGGGAGCCGATTCTTATGCGACAGGTAACCGTGCTATTTCTATTGGTGTAGCAATCAATGAGACAGAAAATAAACGATTTGGTGCTACCGGTGATCGCTCTATCAGTATTGGTAATGAAACACTGGCTTCTAGCACGCATACAACAGCTGTAGGAGATAGTGCTACAGCTACTAGTAATAGATCTGCTTCCTATGGGGCATTTGCAAATGCTACAGGAGTTCAATCTACTGCAGTGGGTCATGCATCCAATGCAAAAGCAAACCATAGCTCTGCCTTTGGTGATGCATCTATAGCGAGCGGTGAAACATCCGTAGCAGTTGGTTATGGTGCAAAAGCACAAGATGCAGAAACGATTGCAATTGGTTCTGGAGCGCAAACAAATGATAAAAATGCACGTGGTTCTATAGCGATTGGTAGAAGCTCTAATGCCCAAGCGGGATTATCTGTTGCGATCGGTGCCGATGCTAAAACAGAGTTAAAAAGCCCTATTAATATTCCCGATTTTTATGGCGCGACAGCTATCGGTACCGGTGCTAGTACAGGAGGTATAGGATCCACTGCGATTGGTAACCAAAGTCGAGCAAATACAGACATTGTGGGAGGAATTGTAAACTCTTACTCCACTGCGGTAGGTACATCAAGTATTTCTCAGGGGACTTATTCTTCTGCTTTAGGTACACACTCTAAAGCATTAGGCCATTATTCTATTTCCATTGGCATGCAGAAGGATAGAAAAGAGGGTACTGCGGGTGCACTTGGCTATGGGGCAGCCGCTATAGGCTTGTATGCAGCGGCAAATGGGATACAAAGTATTGCATTAGGACAAGAAAGTAAAGCAGATAAGAATCGAAGCATTGCTATCGGTTTGAGTACCATCACGGATGGTGTTGACTCTATTGCTATGGGGACTAAATCAATGTCTCATGCATCTAAAGGTGTGTCATTAGGAGCTGGTGCGACTAGTACAATTGAATCTTCCGTAGCATTAGGTGCATTATCTTCTACATCTGGTCAGGCTTTTACAGTGGGTTATGATCCAACTACAAAAGCGGCTATGGATATGAGTACAGTTGTAAAAGATGTAACAGCTTATGAGGCACAAAAAGCAATCATTAAAGAGGCGAATAAGACAATTGATACATCTAATGCCATACTTCGTACAGCTGAATATGATCGCATCTATGGAGCTACCTCTGAAATTCGCAATGCTGCAGATACTTTAACTGCAGAGCATCGAGGAAAGATTATTGATGCAGAGGCAAAAAAATTAGAGGCTATGGAGGCGATTAAAAATAATTTCCAAGGTGCTTCAGCGTGGGAAAGCTCATTAGGTGGAGTGTCCGTTGGTAATGCAGAGTTAGGATTAACTCGCCAAATTAATAATGTGGCGGCAGGTACATTAGATACAGATGCTGTTAATGTAGCCCAGTTAAAACGAGTGATTAATACAAGCATCAATAACACTATGGGTGACATTATGAACCAAACGAATACATTGGTGAATGGGGTACGTCAAGATGTACAGGCCCTTCGTAGTGAAAGTCGAGAAGGGGATGCTATGAATGCTGCCTTAGCAGCTTTAAAACCGGTGGCGTATAAATCGACAGAACCTACGCAAATTATGGCGGGTGTGGGACATAACTCTGGCAAAACAGGAGTGGCCCTAGGGGTAGCCCATTATACAGACGAAGGAACCATGTTTAATGCAGGCATTGCCTTTGCTGGCAAACAACGATCCTATAATGGAGGCGTTACTTTTAGAATTGGACATGGTAGTGACGATGTACCACAATATGCACCGCCTGCAACAATACAAGTACTTTCAGAAGAATTAGCACTAGAAAAATCTAATAATGAGTTACAAGAGCGTCGTATGCAAGAACAAGAGGCAAAACTCAATCGTTTATTACAACAAAATGAACGATTGCAACAAGAGGTAGCAGCTTTAAAGACGTTGTTAAAATAATACAATAGAATGCAAATAGTAGTTATACTACTACAAAGGCTATAGACTGAAAGTATCAGCTATAGCCTTTTTGTGTTAACCAAAACACGGTAATATATTTGATTATATTACAATGAGAGTAGTGAATGTATACTAAATAGTGACCAATATCACATAGCTTTACAATTCGTGAATCAAATGGAGCATTTAAAATCCATATGGAGTAGATGTGATATTTGATTAGGTCTATAATACAAATGATTAATATTATCAAATTTATTTGTATTTATAGGAAGATGGTGGAATGCTATGCATTATTCTAAGCCGTATCAGAAACGTTTACTTACTGGTGCAGTCATGAGTTGGATGGCTTGTTCTTGGTATCTACTTGGTGGATTAGCACCTGTACAGGCAGAAGGATCTGTGTTTGTTACAGCAGATCGTGCACAAGAAGAAGCAAAATATAACTCTCAACAAGTGCAAATCATTACTAAAAAAGATATTGAACAAAAGCAGGCTAAATCTGTGGAAGATATCGTATTTACACAAGCTGGTGTAAGTCGTACAGTGGACAGCATGGGTCGTGTCGGTGTATCGATTCGTGGCGCTGAACCTCGTCATACATTAATTCTTGTAGATGGACAGCCAGTGATGGGTGAATTTGCAAAGTACCAAGGTCAAGGTGATGAATTACAACGACTAGGTACAGAAAACGTTGAACGTATAGAAATTATCCAAGGCGCAGCCAGTGCAAAATATGGATCCGATGCCATTGGTGGTGTTATCAATGTCATCACGAATAAACCAAATAAAAATGCGAATATCCGCATCAATGGTGAAAGTATTCGTTCCCGTGGCGATCAAGGTTTGTTCCCATATAGTAACTTCTTTATGCGTGCTGACTCTGGACAACAAGGCAAATTACGTGTGAATATTCATGGTAGTAAACGTGATATCGTTCCTGTATATGCAGCGAGAGAAAGAAAAGAAGTTCCATTTGGTAATGCAGCTGTCAATGAACAATTTCCTAAAAATTCCTTACGGTATTACGGAACAAACTCCAATTTAGGATTGTCTGCGATTTATGATGTGAATCAAAATAATTCGTTTACATTTACAACCGACCGTTATAACGAAGATTTAGAACGTTTTGTAAAACGTACAAACTCTGAAGATGAACCACAAGTTCATTACAAACGTGATTTAGATAGAAATAAAAGTAACCTTTCCTATGCAGGACAAGATGAAAAAAGCAATTGGAAGGTTGAATTAAACTATACTCGTACGAAAGAAGATGATGTAACCTTAACAAGCGAGTATGGTCGCAGTAATTATGAAGGTAAAAACACATTGAACTATGTGGACAATGTGGACCATAAACAATGGAGCTTTAATATCACTGGAGACACTCAAGCCAACGACAATCACTTACTTTCTTATGGTTTTGGATATACTACTGAAAGTGGCGAAGGTAGCCGTCTAAAAAGTGCACCTCATACATGGGTTAGAAATATTGATCCATGGGACTATGATAAAAGTTTAGCTGTAAAACATGGTAAACCAGAGAGTACAATCTATCGTCATTCTTTCAAAGAAAATGAAGAAGGCGTATTACGTTGGGATAAAGAAAAAGAGTGGTATGGTTATGATCATACAGATAAAACAAGTATACCAGAATTTACCTATGAAGATTTCAAAAACTATCTTGACCCAGAAGCAGGATTAGATCCAGCTGCATTCCATGGACTTGTGTATAACTCTGGATATACACCAAACAATATGGAATCCCGTAATCCAGAAGCATTGAAACGATTCAAGGCATTCAACGATAAATTAAATGAAATTCCGTACAATAAAGAACTGATTGCTAAATATGGCCCAGGTCATCAAGGAACTGAAACAATTGATGGGGTCAAACCACCTGTAATTAATAAAGATTATTTAGCTTTATTCTATTACATGGAAGATCCGTCTTTCAAAATTGTACAACCTCAATTTAATGGCGGTCATTTCAAAGATGAATACAATAAACGTATCAATCAACAAACCATGGGTAGTGCAAGATTACGGAAACAGCACTTCTTCTTGCAAGACACATGGCAAATCAACAAGGATACTCTGTTACAACCAATTGTACGTTTAGATCATAGTGATTTATTCGGATCTCATATGACGTTCAATATGGGGGTTACACACAATGTAGGTGGCAATGCCCATCGTCGCTTGAAAGCCAATGTTGGTACTAGTTATACAGAGCCAGGTATGGGTGAATTATACTATAACTGGGAAATGTTTGGACCTACGGTAACGAATGTGGCTCCATTGTCTGGTGGACGTGCTCGTTTAGGTTGGTATTGGATTGGCAACCCAACATTAAAACCTGAAAAGTCGAAAAATATAGATATTTCCTTTGAAGGAGAAAATAAAAATACCTATATGAAATTGACGGCTTTCCGCAATCAAATCCGCAACTATATGACCATTGCCAATACTGGACATTTAATGGATTTCTATCCATATCTTGATGAAAGTACTTATTTTGGTGCTACCAAATATGCTCATGCTCCAGATATGCTATATACATTCCGCAACATCGGTAAAGCTCGTGTCAATGGTGTTGAACTAGAAGTGAAACAACGGTTGAATGACCATGCGAAATTGAAAGTAGGGTATACATATTTAGATGCAGTGAATAAAACAAATCCAGATATGCCAAAACGATTGTTGGACAAACCAATGCATAAACTCGATTTAGGTTTGGAATTAGAAGATAAAGTAAGTGGCTGGAGTGGTAATATTTGGACAGATTATTACTATGGTATGTTAGATAGTAACTCTGTTGCTGGTGGTGGTAACTATATTACATCACAGGTAAATCCAGAAAATAACGATAAGTCTATTATCACCTACGAGTTCAATACGAAAAAAACAGCGGATATGTACAAGAAGAAAACCTATGGTATTTGGAATATGATTGTACAGAAAAAAATCGATAAAGATTCCCTTGTGTACTTTGGCATGAACAACCTATTCAACCATCGTGATGATGATCGTGCTCTACAAGGACGTCAGTTCCGATTTGGTATGAACTTAAAATTTGGTTCCGATGGAACTAGCACTTCCAAACATACAGATGCTAAGGCTGTAGCAATGAATGGAACAACTCCAATCACTGAAGCTTCTGTATCGAAAGCTCAAGAATCTCTAACGCCGTTAGTATTAGAATCTCAATTTGATCAAAGTCGAGAAAAAGGTGCTACTGTAGTGGGAGATATCCGCTTTGGTGGTGACAGTCATTTAGGCAGTGATCGACCAGCGAACCGTGTGACAGCAGTAAGTTCAATTAGTGATGGAGCATTGAAAAACTTACAAGATAAAAATGAACATGGCTTCCATAGTCGCTTACGCTTAGGTGTTGATGCTCGTGTGGGCGATCATACGAATGTGAAAGTAGTCGCTACAGCACAAGGTCAAGAAGGCGTCGATGCATCCCATGTCACAACTGGGTCTAAAGGACTTTCTCATAGTCGTTTGGAAACATTAGATGTCACTAACCATCATGCTAAATGGGACTTTAGTGTCGGTCGATTGACTGAGAAATTTGGTATGACTGGCTATTGGTTTAATAAGGAATTTGATGGACTACGCAGTGTTTGGACTAGTGATAAAGACCAATTGCGTATTGGTTATGGTGACTTCCGTCATAGTACAGGTATTGAAGATTCTGCATATACCCATGCAATTTTCACTAAATTCAAACGACCTCCAACTGTTGATGAATTCGTAGGAACAACTTTTGATTACACGGGTCTTTCTGAAGAAGAGAAAAAATTAGTAGGTGGTGCAAAAGTTGAAAAAGTGGTGAAAGATGCACCAAATACAATTAATTTCTATCAACAGTTAAAAGCTTTACAAGGGGATTACAAATCACTAAGTGACAAAAAAGAAGAGTTTGCTAGTGATCTTGCTACCTTAAAAGACGAAATGGACAATGAATACATTGCCGACACACCTGAAAAGAAAGAGCAGTATCGTAAAGATATTGAAGCTAAAACGAAAGAACTTGAAGAAGTAACTGCTAAACTAGATGCCAATATCGATGCCCAATATGATGTAGTAGCACGTATGCAAGAGATTGTCCTTAAAGCATATGGACATGATAAAGGCTTTAAGAAATATAATGTAGCTAAAAAGGCGGATGAAGAAATTACGGTTCCGATTAAGTTGCCGGATATTGAATTTAGATATACTGGTACATCCATTCATCATGATGAAGATGAGGATACAGATTATGAAGATCCAGTGGATTCTAACACATTTTATACAAAACCTAAGGCCAACCCAAGCGGTGCAAACCTAGATAATCCACTATTTAAATTGAAAATTTCTGATTCGGCTGTAATGGGTAAAGATAGAAAAGAATATCTCAAAAAATGGTTTGAATCCAATAAAGAAGAAATCATTAAGGCCTACAAAGAACGAGCAATGGAAATAGCTAAAAACTCGGTAGGTGAACATGGTACAGTGAAAGATATTACCTTTAAAGATGAAGATTTAGCTAAAGCTGGTGATGCATTATACGAAATGAACTATTTAAATGTAGGCACACCAGGTGAATCTACGATCTCGAAAACGTATCAATCAGGCATGTATCCATACCTTGTAGCACAGTATTTCAATGAAATAGTAAGTGCTTTAGAGGCTACAGATGGTCATAGTAAATTACCACGAGAAGCATTTATTCCATATACAGGTGCTATTATTCCAGCGGAAGGTATCGTACTACAACGTGATGTAATTCCACCGATTAAACGAGCAGGATACGTACAATTACGCCATATGGTAGGTAAACAATTAGGCCTTACTGCGTGGTACTTGCGTTCTATGGGTAATGATACAAACACGGTGCAATTTGCTAGTGGTTTAGGCACTTCTAGTACGACTTTCAAAGGAGTGGCTAATGTAATCGGTATTGGGGCAAAATATAGTGCAGGTAATGCATCTGTATCCTTTGACTATGGTCAAAACAGAACTGACTTTGGTCGTTTTATGAATGGACGTACCGTGTATAACTATGTTCCAGGTAGTATCAACTTTACACCAACTGGCCGTGCTATGGGTGGAAATCCAAGCTTCTGGGTAGTACGTTTTGATATTGGTCAATCCGACTATAAACGTGCAGGTAGTTGGAATGGTTTTATCGATTATAAACGATTTGATCATGGCTCATTCTTTGGTGGTAATGGCAGTGGTTCTGTGCCAGATCGTTACCTAGACGGCATTAGTAGCTTTACTGTAGGTGGTGGTTACGTGCCTCGTAAAGATTTCTTATTAGAAGCATTCTACACATTTGATGCAAAAGCGACTGGACAACGTGATACATTGTATGGTGGAGAAAACTTTAAACTAGGAAATTATACAAGAATTCAAGGAACATATAAATTCTAATACTATCTTATTCTATACATCCATGATGTAATGTAAAAGATTATTTATAATGCCTAATGAGTGCGTATTTAGTGCTCATTAGGCATTTTATGTATTGACACTCATGTAATCTTAAAATAGGAAGGACTATAATTCTCTTTAATGGATCACCATAAAAGAGTGTGTAATGGTTATACGTATATAGGTAGACTTATATGTACCCTTTGTTGAGCGATAGAAATATATGCTAATAAACCTAATTTATATGCGTAGTACATTATAAAAATGAGAAATATTTACAAAAAATATAACTAAATGGGCTAATTGAAAACGTTTCGGAGTGGATTTGATAGATAAATTAGTATAAAATAAAAGCAAAATGATATTTTTTGTCATTTGTGTTATTATTTGTGTTAATTTTTTTGTATGTAGGAGTAGATTGCAATGACGACAAATCGTAGAAAGCAACAAAAATACTTCATGCTATCATGTGCGATTGCTACATGGATAGCGCTACCAGGTTTAATGTATTCTAACTCAGTACAAGCTGAGGGATCTGTATATGTTACAGCTGATAGAGCTCATGAAGAGGCTAAATATAACTCACAACAAGTGAGCATTATTACTAAAAAGGATATCGAGCAAAAACAAGCTAAATCAGTAGAAGATATCATTTTCACTGAAAGCGGCGTATCAAAAACTGTGGACTCCATGGGTCGTGTAGGTGTGTCCATTCGTGGTGCAGAAGCACGTCATACTTTGATTTTAGTAGATGGACAAGCCGTACTAGGTGACTTGGCTAAATTTAGTGGTGCAGCAGATGAAGTTATGCGCTTAGGCACAGAGAACGTAGAACGTATTGAAATCGTACAAGGTTCTGCTAGCGCTAAATATGGTTCTGATGCTATTGGTGGTGTTGTTAATATTATCACTAAAAAAGCGGCTAAAAAACCAACTATCCAAATCAATGGTGAAGGATCTCGTGCAAAAGGTGGAGAAACTGGCTATGGTAATACTAATTTCTTCTTGCGCGCCGATTCTGGACAAATGGGGAAAGTTCGTGTAGCTATTTCTGGTAGTAAACGTGATATTTTACCAGTATATGCTACAAAAGAAAGAAGAGATACAGGTGATAAGTTAGAAGGCGACTTTAAACCTAATGCACTTCGTTTCTACGGTGATACTTCTGATATTGGCTTTAATGGTATTTATGATATCAATAAAGATCATAATATTCAGGTACGTTTAAATCGTTTTACAGAAGACTTACAACGGGATGTTAAAAATAGTACATCACCAATGGAGCCTCAACGTCATTTCAAACGTGATAGTAACCGTAATACCTTAAATATGATCTGGAATGGTCGTGGTGGTTCCAGCGATTGGAAATTAGAATTGAATCATTCTCGCATCAATGAAAATGATGTTTCTTTAATTAACTATGTTGGTCGTTCCCAATATGAAGGTAAAAACGAATTACGTTATATTGATGATGTAGACCATCGTCAAACAGATATCCGCTTCAATGCAAACTCTGCGATCGGGGATAAACACACCTTAAGCTGGGGTATTGCACAAACTAAAGAAACAGGTTCTGGTAGTCGACTAAAAAGTTCTCCTAATGTAAAAACTCGTTATATTGATCCATGGGATTATGATAAAAATTTATTAGTAGCAGGCGTGGACCGTTTAGAACGTCGACCTGGTGATAATAGTTTACGTGTTTATTCTCATATCCATGATTATAAGTTTAAACCAAGTAAAGATGGTTTACCAATCTGGGATAAAGATTATGAATACTATGGTGCAGAAAAAGAAAGTGATATTCCACCGATTACCTATGAATACTTCCGTGACCATAAATTAGATGATCCTGTTAAAACAACAGATCCATCCTCTTGGTACAATAACTTAACAGATTTTGGTGTAGATGATGAGCACTGGGCAAAAATTCGTGATTTCAATGATGCATTAAAAAAAGAAAATAATATAAATGGATCATCGGTATATGTGAAATACTTTACCCAAGGGGAATCCTTAGATCCAGCAGAGCGTGCGAAAGCCCCAAAATATAAAGGTGTTAAGTTCCTAGAAAAATACCGTGAACGTGAACAACGCATTACGGAAGGCGAAGGTAGTATTAAGAAAAGTAATTACTACTTATCTGATGCATGGCAAGTGAATAAAGATTTATTAGTTCAACCAACGCTTCGTATCGATAAGAGTAGTTTATTTGGTTCTCATGTATCTTGGAACTTAGGTGCCACCTATAATGTAAACTCCAATGCTCATCGTCGTTTAAAAGCCAATGTAGGTACTGGTTATTCTGAACCTGGCATGGGTGAATTATGGTATAACTGGCAAATGTTCGCATCCAATCCAGTAGCGCAAGGCGTTGCAAAAATGGGATGGTACTGGGCAGGTAATCCAAACTTAAAACCAGAAACATCTAAAAATATTGACATTAGTTTTGAAGGAGAAGGTAAAAATGATTACGCTCGCATTGGCGTTTTCCAAAACCGTATTCGTAACTATATGTCCGTATACTTTACAGGAGAATTACAAGACTGGGCACCACAATTATCAAAACAAGATAAATGGATGCAAGCACCAGATTTAATTTATAGCTTTAAAAATATTGGTAAAGCAAAAATTACTGGTTTACAATTAGAATGGAAACATAAATTTGGTTCTAAATGGAGCACACGTTTTGGCTGGACTCGCTTGCAAGCGTTGAATCAATCTGATCCTACAATGCCGGCCCATTTATTAGACCGTCCAACTAATAAAATCGATTTCGGTATTACTTATGAAACTAAGAAGTGGAATGCACAACTGTGGGCAGACTATTATCATAAAATGCTTGATAGTAATACACAAAAAAATCGTTCTAACTACTGGATTAGTGGTATTGATTCTGATAGTGCCATCTATAATGTATCTAATGAGTACGAAGAAAAATCATTTGGTACATGGAATGCCATGGTACAACGCAAATTTGGCAACGATTCATTAGTATACTTCGGTGTTAACAACATCTTTGATCATCGTGATGATGATAGAGCTACTCAATCTCGTGTATATCGTTTTGGTGTTAACCTTAAATTCGGTGCAGGTGGAGATAGTAAAGCACAAGATGCGAAAACGCAAAATCCTGCAGCAACAAATGGTGTAAATAGTACAACTCCTATTACAAAAGTTCATGTAGATAAAGCTATAGCGACTGTGAATGGCGATGATATGGGACGTGAGCATCACTTCTTAGAAAGACCATTTGATGCCAAGAAAGAAAAAGGAACTGAATTTATTGGCGATTACCGTGCACGTTTAATGGCACATGGTGGTTCTGAACGCCCACAATCCTTGTACACAAGTACTGCATATGTAGGAAATGCTGAATATAATTTAAAAGATCAAAAAGAACATGGGTTAGAACAACGTATTCGTTTTGGTGTAGATGCAAGAATCAATGATACTACTAATGTGAAAGTTCTTGCTAGCGCTAGTGGAAATCACTCTGTAGATACAACTTCTACTACAGTTCAATCTAAGGGCCTAAATAAACAACGGTTAGAAAATTTAGATGTAACGAATACGAATGGACATTGGGATTTCTCTATTGGTCGTTTACATGAATCTATGGGCACAACAGGATACTGGTTTAATAAAACATTTGATGGAGTTCGTGCTGTATGGACGGACCAAAGAAGTCAATTCCGCACAGGTATTGGTTCCTTTAAAGCAAGCACTGGTATTACAGACTCTTCCTATAATCACAGTACGTACGCTACATATTTTAGAGCACCAACATTGGATGAATTTATTGGATTAAATAGTCAATTATATAATACGTTCAATGAAGGTATGTATGGAAATGAGTGGAAGACTCCGATTGAGGAAAAAGATGGAAAAAGAGTTCCTCAAAAAGGATCTTTTATGGAAAGATACTTAAATGACTTTAAAGGTAAGAACGAAAATTTATTTTTTGTAGAGCAATTGAGCGATATAGAAAATACAATGTCTAACTTATCAGAAGAAGAACGAGCTGCAAAACGTACTGAGATTGTACAGCGCATGGCTGAGATTGTTGGTAAAGCATATCCAGAATTAGCTAACTCTACTCACTTAGCATATAGAACTGAAAAGCCTGGAAAAGTTATAAATATCATGTATGAAGTAGAAGACGCCAATGGTACAAAGGCATACTTAATGGCTCAAATGGATTCTTATTCATCTGGTGGAAAATTTACGCCATATACTATTAATAAAGATGAAGCAGAAGATCGAAAAGCTGTTAAAAGAGAGAAAAACGAAATCTTAAAAGAGTTGTATGGTAAACCATTAGAGTCTGTTAATTCAAAATTTGCCGCAAGTTTGGGAGATCCAACGTTATTAACCAAGGAATACATTGATAAGAATAAAGCAAAATTAGAAGAAGGATACAAGGCTGCTGCAGAATGGGCTGCACGTAAACAATGGCTTGAAGATAATGAATATTCCTTAGACTCACGTGATGACAAAATAAAATATTTTGATAACTATACTCTTACTGATGATGGATATTATAAAAAAATATCTTCAAGCGCTCCTGAAGCGAAAAAACTTGATAATCCAATTAAAGAATATAAATTTAAAAGAGTTGTGAAAATATTTGAAAAAGGAGACTACGTATCTGGTAAAGGCAGTAAAATGAATGATGTTGATATTGCCGAAACATTAAAATCTGCGAATTTTGCGACAACAACCAGTGATTATACCGAAGGCAAAATGGAGTTTTTCCCAGAACTATATTTGAGAGAATTAATTAGAGTATTAAGATCTTCTGAACAAGGAAATACTTTGCCTAGGGCAGCTCTCGAAAAAGTAATTGGAAAACCAATTAAAGTGACTGGATTAAAACTTGAACGTGATACAATACCTGCAATTGATAGAGCCATTTTTGCACAATATAAAACACAAGTTAACCCTCGTTTAGGTTTGCAAGCATGGTTCTTACGATCCTTGAACAATAATGCCCATTCCATGCAAGCCGGTCATGTGAAAACTAAGATGGTAACTCATACAGGTATTACGGGATATAATACAGATTGGGCTGGAGATATCAATCCAGATGATCCTATTTATGGAGATGTAACATCTGAAGTTCCAGACTTTACTAATGATACATATACATCAAAACGCTTGGCTAATATCTTTGCCATCGGTGCACAATATCAAGTCGGTGATAACGCTCTTATCTCCTTAGATTATGGTTTCAACCGCAGTGATTTCGGTCGCTATATGAACGGACATACAAACTTTGATCATGTACGAAATACAGCTGACTTCACAGTAAAAGGTCACTCCATGGGCGGTACTCCACACTTCTGGACAGCTCGTCTCGACATCGGTCAATCTGACTACACAAGACCTGGTAGCTGGAATGCCTTCATGGATTACAAATACTTTGCTCATGGTTCCTTCTTCGGTGGCAATGGTACAGGTGCTGTGCCAGATCATTACTTAGATGGTATCCGTAGCTTTACATTGGGTGGTGGCTATGTTCCTCGTAAAGACTTCTTGGTAGAAGCATTCTACACATTCGATGCAAAAGGTATTGGACAACGTGATACATTATATGGTGGAGAAAACTTTAAATTAGGTAACTACACTCGTATCCAAGGTACGTACAAGTTCTAAGATAAAGGAATAGAAATCTTATAGATATTAGACTATGCCTGTATATAACTACATAGGAAGATAGGCTGGCATTCAGTACATCATGATACACCATAGAGGATAGTTAACGATGCAAGTTAGCTATCCTCTATTACCATGTTCTGTGCAAAAGTAGGGGAACATAGGACTGTAATCTATCTAGTGGCAAGGAATATTCTCTGCGTATCCTAAATTACATTGAGATACAACGACTACATTGCTATAAAAGACTACATTGCTATAAAAGATTACATTGAGAAGCAAAGATTGTCTGTTATAGAACAAAAAATGCATTGGAATGGAAAAAGCAATTTATTTTAATCAATGATTGCATTGGAATGCAAACTTAGGTCAAATGATAGTGAAGATTGCATCCTGATGTATTTTTGTGATATAACAAGATATTCTATAAGAGAATACAAAAACGTGCTGGAATGGCTGATAGAATAGGTATTTTTAAAATATTTTGTTGATGAAATGATAATAAAATGAGATAATACACATATAGATTGTAAGTTATAAGAAGGAGGTATTTATGGCAACGTCAAGTTTTTTAACAGAGTTTAAGTTTGATAAAACGGCAACAAATAAAATTTCTAAAATATTTGATGAAAATAAAAAATTGAATATTCCTTCGGATTTTGAGGTTGAACGCATAAGCAAAGAGGATATTCCAAAATTTTTAAATATGGAGGAATAAATGAAATATAAGCTTCTACAGTTGTGTGATATTTTATCTAATAAAAATGTATGCGAGAATCTGTTTAATAGATTTTCGTGTCCCATTAATGCTGATGTGGAAAATTTTTTGAAAGATAAAGCTGTTGAATATGAAAGAAAAAATTTGTCTCGTACATATTTTGTTTTCTATGATGATGGTGACACACATATATTAGTGGGATATTTTTCATTAGCTTTAATTACTATAGATGTGTCGTCTAATGTTTCTCGTAGTGTTATTAGAAAGATTTCTGGTAACGAAGGGAAAAAACAGTGCGTGGTTTTATTGCTTGGACAGTTAGGAAAGAATCAAAAAGATGGTATTCATAGAAAAAAACTAATAACTGGAAAACAATTACTAGGTATAGCTCAAAATATTATAAGGGATATTCAATATAAAATCGGCGGAAGAACATTATTAGTAGAATGCAAAGATTGTAGTGCTTTACGTAATTTTTATGAAGAATGTGGATTTAAACTGGTTAATAAAAGTTTAAATGAAGATTTGCTTAGATATTTTATATCTATTTAAGAAGATTGAGAAAATATGATGATATACAGGCTGATTTGTGTATCATCATTTTTTGTAGTTAATCTTGAGAATCAGAATAAAAACATACTACCTGAATTGAAATAATGCTTATCTCGTGATGGCATTAATTATCATAAATAAATGTTTCAGAATATGTATAATATAGGGGTGACAAGTGAAAGAAACAGTAACAAAAGAAGTACAAGAATCAACGGGTGTGATTCGTTATATTTGGATTGTATTAGGTGCTATTAGCTTTGGCTTAGGATCTTTAGGGGTTGTATTACCTTTATTGCCAACGGTACCGTTTTATTTATTCGCTGTATTTTGTTTTGCTAGAGGTTCCAAGCGATTCCATGAGAAGTTTGTAAACTCTAAGCTGTATGCAAACTATGTGGAACCGTTTAAGAATAAAAGAGGAATGCCACTGCGCACTAAGATTAATATTTTAGTGTCTGTGTCGATTTTATTAGGCATTGGTGCTTATGGTATGCGCAATATGCCGGTCGCTTTGTATGTTATGGGGGCTGTATGGATAGGTCATGTCATTGCCCTTGCGTTTATTGTGAAGACGGCGCCACCTGATGCTAAAGCAGAGCAATAGTTATTTTAGTAGTAGTGCAAGTTTATCATGTTTGTATTTTACTGAATATGATGTACACATACAGATAGAATAGTTGTATTAGCCAAATCATGAATGAATTTTCATTGTGATTTGGCTTTTGTTGTGTTGGGTGTATGTGGTATAGTAGTAGCAACGTTTAAATATAACTTGCGTCATTGGGTGTACTGGTAGAAAGTTATGTTACAGAATCTATCATTACCATACATAGTGAGTATTATGAAGTATACACTAAGGATGATTCAATCTACTTGATGACATATGCATTTATTGTTAAAATGCTTGTAGCAATACATAGTTGTGTATATGTATAGATTATAATTAGGAGCGGAATACTATGAAATCAAAACAACAACAAGGCCCTATACAAGGAGATCGATGTGGTATCTGCGTTCCTATTGTAGGACCTAGTATCGAGGAGATTCTTTCACAGGTACAAGAGGCCGTGCAAGCGAAGGTGGACCTTATCGAGTTGCGCCCTGATATGTGGATGAAAAATTCCCATATATCTGAGGAAGCGTACATATCCACAATAGTAAATTTGGTAGAAGAAGTGCATTCTAAATATGAAAAGATGCCTATGTTGTTTACATGGCGTACCTTAGCTGAGGGCGGAGAAACACCTTTAAGTAGTGAGAATTACTGTAAACTATTACAAGCAATTGTGGATCAAAATATAGTAGATGCTGTGGATGTGGAATTATTTGCCTATACAGATACAATGGGTCAAATTATCAAACAAGCCCATCATCAAGGGATTCAAACAGTAATGAGTTATCATAATTTCCATAAAACCTTGAATAGAGATACATTGCATCTCTATGCAGAACAAATGATATCTGCAGGAGCCGCAGTGATTAAGTTTGCCTTGATGCCAACTACGAGTGATGATGTACTTTCAGTGTTACAATTTACAAAGGAGTTAACTGAACAGTATCCACAATTGCCACGGATTACTATGTCTATGGGAAAATTAGGACAGATGACACGGACTTGCGGCCATGTGTTTGGAAATTGTTTGACCTTTGGTACACTGGGACAAGCATCAGCACCTGGACAGGTAAAGGTGGCGGTTTTAAAGCAATTTGTATAAGGCAAAAATCAACGTGATAGTAAAATTGTTTTATAATTACTATACTATGGCATCAAGAAGATTATTTTCTGCTGTTATGCATGGTAAGGAGTAGATATGAGATTATTAGTTTTTTCTGCGCATGTACATAGCTATAGAGACAACCTATAGGCTATACAGGATACTCCTATAAAAATTATAGAAAATTGTTATTATTCAGTAGACAAATGTATCTTAGTATGATAATATTTGATACATAATTTAATACTCGCCTAATAAACCGATGAGGTGGAGATAAAAATAGAACGTGCACTTCCAGAGAGTGGGGGTAGCTGAGAGCCCCGCAGAACGCAGTCTATTAAATGGACCACCGAGGGTATGGGGAACGGACAATTGTCCTAGTATAGCATAACGTGTCATGAGCGTTAATCGTGAGGGATATGATAGTATCCTGCAAAGGGGAATGCATGCATTCAAACAAGGTGGTACCGCGATTTATATGAATCTTTCTGCGCATTCGTGCAGTTATTTGGCATATGAACTCGTCCTTGACATTTACGTCTAGGGCGAGTTTTTTTATTGCAGGAGGATTTATGAAACCATCATTAGAAAGCGTAAAACAATTAGGACAAGGATATGACATGGTACCGGTGTATGTGGAGTTATTATCGGACATTCGTACACCTATCTCCGTACTGAAAGCATTAAAAAAAGTGAGTGCGCACACATTCTTATTGGAAAGTGCAGATAACACCCATCACTGGGGGCGATATTCTTTCTTAGGATATAATCCATTGTTAGAAGTAACTTGTAAAAACCATACGATGATGATCAAAGGAGATATGACACGTACGTTCACATGTCATAATCCAGCGGAAGAGATTAGAAATATTTTAAGTCAATATAAAAGCCCTAGAGTAGAAGAGTTACCTACTTTTACAGGTGGATTTGTAGGATATTTCGCCTATGAATACATACGTTACATTGAGCCTACCTTAGATCAACATATTAGTGATACAGATACTAGTATGGTAAACGATGTAGATCTTATGCTCTTTGATAAAGTCATTGCTTTCGACCATTACAAAAATAAAATCTATATCATCGGTCATGTACGTACAGATGATATAGAACGGAATTATGAGCGAACTCAATTAGAATTACAAGCCTTGGCAGACTTGGTGAAAGATGGCGAAGAAGCTCATATCGAATGTGGTGCACTGGAAAGTGAATTCACCTCTGAGTTTACGTCCGAAGAATACCAAGAGGTGGTGCGAAAAACACAACATTATATAACAGAAGGTGATATCTTTCAAGCGGTCGTATCCAACCGTAGAGAAGCTAAGTTCAAGGGCAGTTTACTCAATGCGTATCGTGTACTAAGAACGATGAATCCATCTCCGTACATGTTCTATATGAGTGGTAAATCTGTAGAACTCACAGGGGCCTCTCCGGAAACATTGGTAAAATTACAAGATAGAAGTGTTTACACTTTCCCTATTGCGGGCACATTGCCACGGGGCAAGAATGAAGAGGAAGATAGAGCGCAAGAGGCTAAGTTAAGTAAAGATGAAAAAGAATTGGCAGAGCATAATATGTTAGTCGATTTAGGTCGTAATGATATTGGTAAAGTTTGTGAGTTTGGTTCCGTCCAAGTAGAAGCGTTACATCAACTTCAACGATTTTCTCATGTTATCCATTTAACAAGTACTGTGAAAGGAACTTTACGAGAAGAGTTTGATGCTTTAGATGCTATTGGCGCTACTTTGCCGGCAGGAACCTTATCGGGAGCTCCTAAAATTCGAGCCATTCAGATTTTACAAGAGTTAGAGAAAAGCCCACGTGGGGTTTACGGTGGTGCTGTAGGGTACTTAGATTTTTCTGGCAATATGGATGTGTGTATTGGTATTCGTATGGCTATGGCAAAAGAGGGAAGAGTCTTTGTTCGATCTGGTGGTGGCATTGTGCGAGATAGTGTGCCTGTAAACGAGTACAATGAAACAATTCACAAAGCACAATCTATGGTGACAGCCATCACATTGGCGCAGGAGGTGTAACATGGTATTACTTATCGATCATTACGATAGTTTTTCGTTCAATATATATCAATTAATCGGTTCTTTAGTGAAAGACATTAAAGTCATCCGCAGTGACGAAATGACAGTGAAAGAGATTCGAGAGCTTGCACCAGACTGTGTCATCCTTTCACCAGGAACTGGACGACCAAGAGATGCAGGTGTGTATGAAGAATTATTAGAAACATGCCAAGGTGAGTTTCCTATTTTAGGCATCTGCTTGGGGCATCAAGCAATGGGTGAAGTGTTCGGAGCTACCGTAGGGTATGCAAAAGAAGTGATGCACGGTAAACAAAGTGTGGCGACCCAATGTTATCCATCCATATTATGGAAAGATATTCCTCAAGAATTCCCAGTAGCAAGGTATCACTCCTTGGCGGTGTTGGAAGATACATTAGGAGATGAACTAGTGGTAACAGCTCGTACAGCAGATGGAGAAATTATGGCCATGGAACATAGAACGCATCCGATATATGGGGTGCAATTCCATCCAGAATCTATTTTGACACCGCAGGGAACGCAAATGGTTAAGAATTTCTTAGAACACCATAAGATTATATAAGGGAGAGATAGAGTATGATTCAACAAGCAATACGCCTCGTCACAGAGGGTCAAGATATGCCGTATGAAGTGGCAAAAGCAACGATGAATGCGATTATGAGTGGAGACGTACAGGAAGTGCCTATGGCAGCCTTTTTAGGGGGCTTACAAGCGAAAGGACCTAGCGTTACAGAGATTACAGCCTTTGCTGAAGTGATGCGAGAAAAAGCGGGGGCTGTACCACATGACACTACCGTAGTAGAAATTGTAGGCACTGGTGGAGATGGTAGTAGTACTTTCAACATTTCTACCACATCTGCTATCCTATTAGCTGCAGCGGGTATCCCTATCGCCAAACATGGGAATCGTAGTGTATCTAGTAAATGTGGTGCCGCTGATGTGCTAGAAGCATTGGGAGTGAAATTGGAACTTAATGGAGAGCAAAATAAAAAGGTCTTAGAAGAAGCAAATATTTGCTTTATGTTTGCTCCTGTTTACCATGAAGCTATGAAATATGCTGGACCTGTACGAAAAGCTATGGGTGTTAGAACAGTATTTAATATTTTGGGGCCTTTGGCAAACCCTGCAGGTGCTACGGTAGAACTTATGGGTGTGTACGATCGGTCCTTAGTGGAACCATTGGCACAGGTCTTGTCGAACTTAGGTGTGCATCGTGGTGCTGTCGTATATGGTAGTGATGGACTAGATGAAATTACTGCTACAGGCACTACGACAGTGTGCGAAATCAATCATGGCAGGTTCAAGACCTATGAACTAGATCCTAAGGATTACGGGTTTACTTATGCTGAACCAGATGAACTAGTAGGCGGTGATGCACAGGTAAATGCTGAGATTACACGCAATTTACTAGAAGGAAAAGATAGAAGCGGTCGTGCTACAGCAGTGATACTTAACGCGGGCATGGCGTACTATTTAGCCAAAGAGGGAGAGGTAACCTTAGAGAATGCTTTTAAAACGGTGCAAGAGTTATTGTATTCGGGTGCTGGAGCAGAGGCACTTTCAAAATTTGTGAAAGCATCACAAAATGCTTAATAGTAGGTTAGAAATAGAGATAGTTATGATATTAGATAAGATTGTAGCAGTTACTGAAAAACGGGTTCGTGACGCAAAAGCTAATTTATCCTTGTCAGAGTTGCAACAGCAAGTAGAAAGAATGCCTATTACGAAGGACTTTCCTTTTGAACAGGCATTACAAGAATTAGATTTTAATTTTATATGTGAAGTGAAAAAAGCGTCTCCATCAAAAGGGATAATTGCAGAAGATTTTCCCTATTTAGAGATAGCCAAAGAGTACGAAATGGCAGGGGCGGCCGCTATTTCCGTATTGACAGAACCAGACTTCTTTTTAGGGAGCCCACAATATTTACAAGATATTGCTGAAGCGGTACATATTCCTGTATTACGAAAGGACTTTATTATCGATGAATACCAAATCTATGAAGCAAAAGTATGGGGTGCCTCAGCTATATTACTCATAGCCGCTATCTTGGATAATGAAACAATGGCTCGCTTTCATAAGTTGGCAGATAGTTTGGGTCTATCTTGTTTGGTAGAAACTCACGATGAAGTGGAAGTGTTGCGAGCTGTGAATATAGGGGCCCGCATTATTGGTGTTAATAATCGAAACTTAAAAGATTTCACTGTGGATGTAAATAATAGTATTCGCTTACGTAATTTGGTGGATGATTCTGTAACTTTTGTTTCTGAAAGTGGCCTAGATACAGCCGCAGATATCCAACGGTTACGAGACAACAAGATTCACGCTGCACTTATGGGTGAAAGCTTTATGCGAACTAACGATAAAGTTGCAAAATTAGCTGAATTGTATGGACCTATCAGACCGAAATGTTCTATACATAATAATACAGAACGAGACAGGTTCGGAACAGAAGATACATCTAACATAGAGGTACCAAGTGCACCAACAGTAGATGAAGCTACTCAATCTAGCTATGAGGTAAAGGTCAAATTCTGTGGCATATCCCAAGAAGATACAGTTCCTGTATTACTGGACACACAACCAAACTATGTGGGTTTTGTTTTTGCACCGAGCAAACGACAAGTGACGGTAGAACAAGTCCAATCTATTACGAGAAGTTTGCAAGATAGCGTACACACTACAAGCGGTAACAAATGCTGCTCACGGGTAGGCGTATTTGTGAATGAAATGATACCTACTATTGTAGAGATTGCAAAGGCAGTACCACTTTCAGTAGTGCAATTACATGGGGATGAAACCATAGCATATATTGAATTATTACGAATTCACTTACAGGAAGAACAATTAGGATCCATTCAAATCTGGAAAGCTGTTCAAGTGCAAACAAAAGAGGATATTATGCAATGGGAACAAGCGCCTATCGATGGACTAGTAGTTGATGCGTATTCTAGGACAACTAGAGGTGGTACAGGTCAAACGGTAGATTGGTCACTGTTAGAAGGTATACAGATGCCGTACTATTTAGCAGGAGGCATTGGATTACACAATGTAGCTCGTGCCATTCGTCGACTGCAGCCTTATGGGCTCGACATGAGTAGTAGTCTAGAGACAAATGGGCAAAAAGATGTGAAGAAAATAAAATCTATGGCACAGATTATTAAAACAGTAACAAATAGATGCTAAGAAAATGAAAACTATGGAACAGATTGTTAAGATAGTAACAAGCAGATAAGGAGATAGAGTATGACAACACATCGCCATGGCTATTTTGGTGAATTTGGTGGACAATTCATGCCAGAAACGCTAATGAATGCCATCATTGAACTGGAAGCAGCCTATGAAATGTATAAAAATGATTCTGAATTTATTAAGGAATTAGAAGATTTACATGTGTCCTATACCGGACGTCCTTCTTTACTATATTACGCAGAACAAATGACAAAAGATTTGGGCGGTGCTAAAATTTATTTAAAACGGGAAGACTTAAATCATACAGGATCGCACAAATTAAATAATGTGTTGGGTCAAATGTTACTGGCTAAGCGAATGGGTAAAACGAGAGTGATTGCAGAAACGGGTGCCGGTCAACATGGTGTAGCCACTGCCACAGTGGCGGCGTTAATGGGCATGGAATGCGAAATTTTCATGGGTCAAGAAGACTGTGAACGACAAGCTTTAAACGTATACCGGATGGAACTATTAGGTGCTAAGGTGCATCCGGTTACTTCTGGAACAGGTACCCTGAAAGATGCCGTATCTGAAACGATGCGAGAATGGACCAATCGAATGGCAGACACCCATTACGTGTTAGGATCTGTTATGGGGGCTCATCCGTTCCCTATGATGGTACGTGACTTCCAGTCCATTATCAGTCGGGAAGCAAGAGATCAAATTTTAGAAAAAGAAGGTAAATTACCTGCTGCCGTATTAGCTTGTGTTGGTGGCGGTAGTAATGCCATTGGTATGTTCTATCACTTCATCCCTGATGAAGGGGTACAACTCATCGGTTGTGAAGCGGCTGGCAAAGGTATCAATACAGAAGAACATGCTGCCACAATGACAAAAGGTACAGTAGGTATTTTCCATGGTATGAAATCCTACTTCTGTCAAAATTCCTATGGACAAATCGCACCTGTATTTTCTATTTCAGCAGGTTTAGATTATCCAGGAATAGGTCCAGAGCATGCTTATTTGCACGATAGTGGACGTGCTCAATATGTGCCGATTACAGACGATGAGGCAGTGGATGCTTTTGAATATCTGTCTCGTATGGAGGGCATTATTCCAGCTATTGAAAGTGCTCATGCCGTAGCACATGCTATGCGATTGGCACCTACGTTAGGTCCTGATAAAAGTATCATCATTTGCTTATCCGGACGTGGTGATAAGGACGTAGCAGCTATGGCGAGATACAGAGGGGTGAACTTACATGAATAAGATAACAATAGCAGAGGCTTTCAGCAAGAAAGCATTTATCCCTTTCATTACAGCTGGTGACCAAGGGATTGATACCACAGAGAAATACATTCGTACTATGGCGAAGGCGGGGGCCAGTTTGATTGAAATTGGCATTCCTTTTTCAGATCCTGTAGCAGAAGGCCCTGTCATTCAAGATGCCAGTGAGCGCGCTCTATCCACAGGTATTACAACAGATGATATCTTTGATATGGTAAAACGTTTGCGCACCGGTACAGAGCCGTTGACCATACCACTTGTGTTCATGACCTATCTGAACCCTATCTATGTGTATGGTGTTGAAAGTTTCATGACACGCTGTGAAGAAGTGGGTATCCAAGGTATTATTGTGCCAGATTGTCCGTTGGAAGAAAAACAAGAACTAGCTCATCAAGCGAAAACTCATGGAGTTTCTTTGATTTCCTTAATTGCACCTACCTCAGAGCAACGGATTGAGGAGATTGCTAGTCAAGCAGAGGGCTTTGTATATTGTGTGTCATCTCTTGGTGTAACAGGTATGCGCAGTGATATCAAAACAGACCTTGCTAGCATTGTACAACAAATTCGTCAATACACAGATATTCCAGTGGCAGTTGGTTTTGGCATTTCCACCCCTGACCAAGCAAGAGCAATGGCTTCACTATCTGATGGTGCCATCGTAGGTAGTGCTATTGTGAAACAAATAGGTGAATGGGGATCTAAAGGAGAAAAAGAATTATATAACTACGTTCGTTCTATGGTAGAAGCTGTGGGTAACTAATAGTAATGCATTCTAAGATAATGCATATGTATAATAGAGTTACGTGCTGATACTATTTTTTATATCATATTCTGTTATTTACGATGTCTTTTGAATAGCTGTGCAAGAAGTTTCTCTTGTGCAGCTGTTTTATATGTAAGAGAGTTAATTGCTTCTTCATGTATGTTTAAAGAATATAGTATGTAGTTCATAAAAATGTTATGGTAACATGCTTTGATATACTGTATACTTAATACTATACATAGTTCTTAACAGGAGACATAGGGTATGGAAAAAACAAGTATTGGCGTTGGGCGTGCTGCATTACATGTGGCTATCTCTGAAAGTCGCACCGAAGAGATGGCATTGCGGAAAGAGTTTGAAGTGCAGGGGATTCGTACGTGTGCTGTGGATTTTGGAGGAGCTTTCACAGAGATAATTCCTAAAATCATTGAACGGGCTGTGGTAGCAGCGGATCGACAAGGGTTGATTCAAGATGACCATGTCAGTAAGGGAGCTGTTGTGGGTGCTACAGCACAAGCCTTAGAGCAAATCAAAAATAAATGTGTCGGTCTCAATGTAGGCGGTAAAGTAGGAATTGCACGTAGCCAAGAACATCTAAGTGTAGCTATTTATTTAGGTGTTGGCGTATTGCATTTAGATGAGATTGCTGTGGCTATGGCACATCGAGCTGTACCAAGTATGTAGTGGTGCTATAAATTTTACAGTATTTTTGGTATAATGTTCTTTAGAGTTTATAGACAATAGCTAATCATTTTGGAGGTAACTATGAGTCAATTCGATTGGAAAGTATTAGATCGTAATTACGAAGATGTCATTTACGAAACATATAATGGGATTGCTAAAATTACAATTAATCGTCCAGAAGTGCGTAATGCATTCCGTCCTAAAACAGTGATGGAGTTAATCGATGCGTTTACCATTGCTCGTGAAGATGCAGAAGTGGGCGTTATCATTTTGACTGGTGCTAATCATGGTCAAGGAGAAGATAAAGAAGCATTCTGCTCTGGTGGTGACCAACGTGTTCGTGGAGATGGCGGTTATGTGGGGGATGATAAAATTCCTCGTCTAAACGTATTGGATTTGCAACATTTAATCCGTATTACTCCAAAACCTGTTATTGCTATGGTTAACGGTTTTGCTATTGGTGGTGGTCATGTATTGCACATCGTATGTGACCTTTCTATTGCCTCTGAAAATGCAAAATTCGGTCAAACAGGTCCTCGTGTAGGATCTTTTGATGCTGGTTACGGTGCTGGATACTTAGCGCGTTTAGTAGGCCATAAAAAAGCTCGTGAAATTTGGTTCTTATGCCGTCAATATTCTGCAAAAGAAGCCTTAGACATGGGACTTGTCAATACAGTAGTTCCATTTGATCAATTAGAAGCAGAAACAGTAAAATGGTGTGAAGAAATTCTTCAATTATCTCCAATGGCACTTCGTTTCTTGAAAGCTTCCTTCAATGCGGATACAGATGGTTTAGCTGGTTTACAACAATTTGCAGGGGATGCGACTTTATTGTTCTACACAACTGATGAAGGTAAAGAAGGTCGCGATGCATTTAAAGAAAAACGTAAACCTAATTTCAAACAGTTCCCTAAATTCCCTTAATGGGTTAGGTTATGAAGTGGTTATATAATCGAGCACAAACACATGGAGATAAGCTTTTTTTAAACGAGCTTACCTATGGTATTGTGTTGGATTTAACAATAGCTACAGCAAAACGACTCGCTCCTCATCTTCGAGGGGAGAGTCGTATTGCTTTATGGGCAGAAAATTCAGTATCCATGGCGATACACCTATTTGCTCTATCTGCATTGGGTATAGAAACAGTGTTGCTGAATACGAATCTGACTGAACGAGAAGTGACCGAACAGATGGAAAGTACGGGAGTTCAAACCTTATTGATGTCTGAAAAAATGACACAGATATGGCGAGCACAGAAGGGAGCCTGTGACATAGCGGTCACAGATGTTTCTACTTATGAGCATAGCCATAGTCAAATGGACCGACAGTATTTGTGCTTTTCTACATGCATAGACACTGATTTAAAGGCTATTTCTTCTATGCATAATGGCGGAGATGTTAGGAAAGAAACTACTAATGGTGTAAAATATGCATCTATCAAAATAGATAATGAAGAAAATCCTAATATGGACTCTTTTAGAAATAGATGCAATCATCTGGGTGATGTTAAAGATTCTACAGATTGCGAGAGTAATCTAAACTGGAATCTATCTGATGAAACAGTATTTTGCATCATTAATACCAGTGCTACAACAGGCAAATTCAAATCAGTCCCTGTCCGATGGTCTCAAATCGAGTTTCATGTGAAAGCTTCTGCGAAAGTGCTTGGCGTGGAGGAAGATGACAATTGGCTTGTTGTGCTCCCTATGTTCCATGTCAGCGGCTTATCTATTATTTTACGTACCTTGTATAATGGCACAAGAGCTACCATTCGTGAAAAGTTCTCGGAACAAGTTGTACTAGATGCATTAGACACAGAAGATGTTACCATAGTATCTTTGGTGCCCACTGTGTTACAACGCATAGTAGAGCGCATACAAGCACCGGCTTTACGGGCTATCTTATTAGGTGGTGAGTTCATTCCCATGCCACTGCTACAAGAGTGCGTACAACGAAACTTACCGGTCTATAAGACGTACGGCATGTCAGAAACCTTTGCACAAAGTACGACCTTTAGTGTTAAGGATTATCCGAATAAATTAGCCTCTGTAGGATATCCTTTAGAGGGGGTTACCATTGAAATTCGCAATCCTGATGAAGAAGGAGTAGGAGAAGTGTGGCTTTCATCCCCGATGCTGATGAAAGGATACCTTAATAAAGAACCTATTAAAGGCGCTTTTAATACAGATGACATTGGTTACATAGATGAAGATGGATTTTTATATCTTTTGAACCGCAGAAAAGACATCATCATTTCTGGGGGTGAGAATATTTATCCTAAGGAAATCGAGGATGTCTTATACGGAATGGACGGTATTTTAGAATGTGCAGTCATCCCGGTGTCAGATCCTAAGTGGGGACAAGTGCCAGTGTTGTGCGTAGTAACAAATCGTTCCGAAGAAAATATATCACAATATCTACTCAGTCGTTTAGCGAAGTATAAAGTACCGAAACGAATGATATATTTTGATGCATTACCGAAAAATAGTATGGGAAAAATATTGAGACAAGACTTGATTCACACAGTAGAAAGGGCATAGTATGAAGGAAACCTCTTTATTAGAACAATTACAAATAGAGACATTTCACTGTGCTGGACAGGCCTTTCAAAGTACTATGAGACTGTCATCCTTTCATGCACAACCCTTTGGGTTCGTCAACGGCGGCGTGTATTTGGCCTATGGAGAGGCATTGGCTGGTATGGCATCAAATGCGATATTGGCACAAGAAATGACGGAGCCTAGTAAAAGAGGCGTAGGTTCAGAGCCTATCAAACAACGAGTAGCGGTAGGTCAATCGGTGACGGCTAATCATGTGAGACCGAAACGATGTGAAGGATATGTAGTAGCACGTGGTCAGTTGTTACACAAAGGTGGTCGAAACCATGTATGGACGATTAATATCTTTGATGAAACCGATCAGTTGTTATCTCATATGACAGTGACAAATAGTATAATTAACGTGTAAGAAATTATGTTTATTAGTCGGAATTTATGTATAACACGATGTTATCGTTACATCCATGTTAATTGTACAAAAACATCTATAGATAGATTGGTAGTACACCGTTACACTTTATAAATAAGTAGCATAAGTCTGAATAAAATTAATATGTTATACAGTATTGTATTGACTAGAAAGGAGGTGCATAGTCCATGAAAATAGATATTATATCGTTGTTCCCAGAGTTTTTTGATGCCTTTTTTATCCATTCCATCATTAAACGTGCCTTACAGGCAAATCGATTGGATATGAAAGTGACTAATCCAAGGGAGTTTTCTCATAGCAAACATGGTCAAGTGGATGATACTCCCTATGGCGGAGGCGCGGGCATGCTCATGAAAGCACCTCCTCTCTTTGAAGCTGTAGAACATGTGTTGCAGATGCCTATAGAAGAACATCGTCGTACAAAAGCAAATCATAAAAGCCATGTTGTGTTTATGGGACCGACGGGGAAACCGTTTACGCAAGAAAAAGCAAGGGAACTAGCCGCCTACGATCAACTTGTCATCGTTTGTGGACACTATGAAGGGGTAGATTACCGGGTAGAAGAACACTTAGTGGATGAAACTATATCTATTGGAGATTATGTATTAACGGGCGGTGAATTGCCAGCTATGGTAGTGGCCGATGCAGTGGCGCGTATGATTCCTGGTGTTTTAGGAGCAACATCGGGAGCTATAGAAGATTCTTTTTATCATCCTGTACTTGAGTGTCCACAATATACGAAACCACAAGAATACAGAGGCATGGCGGTGCCAGATATATTGTTGAGCGGTCATCATAAACATATTGAGCAGTGGCGATTAGAAGAGTCATTGAAACGAACTGCTTTACTGAGACATGATTTGTTGCAACGAGAATTAACTGTAGATGAACTTAAGGCTCTGAAACGATTACTAGATAGAGTGGATTCTGAAGAGGAACAACAAGTACTTTCAAAATTGATAGAACAGTCTACTTTCACAGAGGAAAAGAGGAAATAAATGGCGAATTTATATATTGGTCTCGTTCATTATCCCATTATGAATAAACATGGTGAGGTGATCACGACGGCCATCACGAACTACGATATCCACGATATTGCCAGAGCATCCACAACCTATGATGTGGAACGGTATTTTATCATTCACAATGTACCGAGTCAACGTGAATTGGCAGAAACCGTCATGAGTCATTGGAAAACGGGATTTGGCAGTACCTACAACCCGGATCGAAAGGATGCTTTCAAACATGTGGAACTCGTCAATTCCATTCGACAAGCTATCGATATGGTGACAGAACTGGAAGGGCAGACGCCAATCGTGTGTACTACGGATGCACGGACCTATGATAATACCATTACCTATGCGTCGCTCCGTAAATCACTTGAAAGTGAGAGCCGTCCTGTGGTAGTATTATTTGGAACGGGGTATGGTATGACGAAGGAAACCATGGAAGATTTCGATTATATTTTAGAACCCATCTACGGACATGGTGAGTACAATCATCTTTCAGTTCGTAGCGCCGTATCAATTATATTAGACCGCTTACGAGGCGAAGCGTGGTGGAATAAATAGGAGGACAGTATGTCAGGACATTCTAAATGGTCAAATATTAAACATAGAAAAGGTAAAAATGATGCGTTAAAAGCAAAAATTACCACAAAAATTAGCCGTGAAATCACAGTAGCTGTGAAAGCTGGTGGCACAGATGCAACTGGCAATATGCGTTTGAAATTGGCGTTACAAAAAGCTCGTGAGAATAATATTCCTAAGGATAATATCCAACGTGCCATCGACAAAGGTGCCGGTGCAGGGGATGCGAACAACTACGAAGAAATTACATATGAAGGATACGGCCCAGGCGGTGCTGCCATCCTTGTAGAAGTGATGACAGATAACCGTAACCGTGCTGCAGCAGACGTTCGTCACGCCTTCTCCAAACGTGGTGGCAACTTAGGTGAAAGTGGCTCCGTTAACTGGATGTTTAAACGCAAAGGTGTATTCGTGATTCCCCAAGAAGGCAATGATGAAGAAACATTGACATTATTGGCTCTTGACGCTGGTGCAGAAGACATCAAAGTAGAAGACGATGTATTCGTTATTTATACATTGCCAGAAGATTACGATGCCGTAGAAGCTGCCCTAGCAGAAGCATCCGTCGCTACAGATATGGCACAAATCACAATGGTTCCAGATACTAATATGGAATTAACCGGTGATGACGCAGTGAATATGCAACGAGTACTAGACATGTTGGAAGACTTGGACGATGTACAAGATGTGTATCATAATTCAATTCTCAATATCTAGTAGTTAGAAATGCTATGAAGTAGCACTCTACAAAGGTTTTTGAGAGTGCTACTTTTCTCACTTATACCCTAAAATAAGTGAAAAATAAAACGGTTGCACAACCGTTGCACAACCTTTTCATATGATAACTATTACAGAAATCAGAATGAATATAAAAAATAATTAAATTTACATATCTAATTATTGGGGATTAATTTTAATAATTCAGGGTAATTAGATTATTTGTGATGTAAAGAATTTTTAGTGATTTTTCTCTACCTGGTTAGGCAAATTTTCAAAAATTTTTTAGCAAATGAACATTAATGAAAAGAGCACAGCTATTATGGCTGTGCTTTTTTTATTTCATAGAATGATTTAGATTTTCTCTATACAAAATGGCTTATGAGTACTACAATTACATTAAGAAAGGTGTTGGTAAATATGGATAACCAATATAAGGATAATCAATTTTGTATTACTGTAGAGTATGAAAAGTTGGAATCAAACCCAGAACAAATCTTTTTAGGCATAGCAAAATTAATAGAAGGATTACAGTATACAGATAAACAACTAGTTGGGTGTATAGCGAAAGATATAGAGCCAGTTGTATTACTAGATAATATTGAACAAGGTTCAATTAAGATATTTTTACGGTCTGTTATTGAGTCTATACCTGATGAAGGACTAGAAAAATGTGATATTAAACGTATCATAGGAGCATTCTTAGTGAAAGCTAAGTATGCTATATTGAAGGCCACTAGTCAAAATGAAACAATACAAACTCATCAATTGGATCAATTAGAAAAAGAAATTGATGTATATGCAGAAGATACAGGTGCTAGTATATTAGGGTGTTATACACAAGTAGATAGAGAAAGTATTATCACTAGTATGGCAAGGATTACAGATGCTGTGGATACAATGAGACCAACTGATCGTGTTAAATTTGAAGCGGAAATAGGTGGTAGCGTACATACTATCTCAATACCTAAAGAGTTACACGTGGATGATGATGTTACAGATTCATTGGCTAAACATGAAGTAATTAATCAGAACACCTTTATTTTAAAAATACACAAGGTAGATTTTATGGGAAACTCTAAATGGGAATTTAGATTAGGAAAAAGTAAAATTTCTGCACATATAGAAGATGATGATTGGTTAAAGAGGTATAAAACAGGTAAGATTGTATTAGTGCCAGGTGACTCTTTAAAAGTATTAATGGAAGTAAAAATGCAATATGGAAAAGGTTATGATTTAATTTGTACCCTATTTAAAATTATAAAAGTACTTGATGTCATACATACAGAAGAGCCAATAGAGGAAAACTTATTTTAAATGTAAAAAGCACAGCCTAAAAGCTGTGCTATTTTTTTGTAATATCACAAATATAAAAATTTGACAATTAACAACTAATGAATTATAATTAACACGTAAGTTAAAAAGTTTGTGGTTGTGTTTATTTGTAAGGGGTGTTAATTGTGGTTACTGACTATGGAAAGCTATTAAGGAAAATAAGGATAGACCATGATGAGATATTGAAAGACATGGCTGGTAAGTTAGAGATTACATCAGCCTATTTATCATCAATTGAAAATGGTAAGCGGCAGATTCCTATTAATATGACAAAAACTATTGTTGCGAAATATAAATTAGATGACTTTATGGCAGATAGTTTATTGGAGGCAGAAGATAGTATTAAAAAGAATGTAGAAATTAATCTAAATGCAGCAAATCAATCTCAGAAGACTGTAGTTTTATCTTTAGCAAGGCAATTTGAACAGTTAACTGATGAGCAACTTGAGAAAATACGCCAAATTTTGGAAGAGTAGGTGATGTAATATATGGCAGGCTTAATTGTAAAATCTCTAACATTAAAGGATATTCGTGTAATGTGTAGTAATATAAGAATGCTATTGGGAATTTCAGTAGATGAATATGTTGATATTGTAAAAGTACTTGAACATCAGATTACTTCATGGGGCGTAGAATTTGAAGTAGTTCCTGTTAAAGAAATGGGGCATATACATGGAGAATCTATATTAGAACATAATATAATACGAATACGAGAAGATGTTTACAATAGAGCCTGTGAAGGATGCGGTCGAGACAGACTTACGATGGCGCATGAATTAGGACATATAATACTGCATCGAAAAGAAGACATTACACTTGCAAGACGTGAAGGTACAATTCCACCATATTTGGATCCAGAATGGCAAGCGAATGCATTTGCAGGAGAATTACTAGCTCCGTTCAAATATATAAAACATATGGATATATTTGATATATCGACAAAGTATGGAGTTAGTATAGAGGCGGCTTCAGTTCAAAAGAAAAGGAGGAAATAAATGATTAAAATAAAAAAACAGCCACCAAGTGGCTGATTACTTGGGGCTGTGCAGTGGAATCTAAGTTAGATTCCAAAATCTGAACGTAAATGTGTCAGACTATAATAAAATACCACCTTTATTCTAGCATTTACTAGATGATTTTGCAACAGCCCAGAAGGGAGGCCCTTATGTGGATATTCTGTAAAGAATACACAAATCGATGGGGCAAACGAATGGTAGCCAGTGATTATGGCTATACATGTTGGCGCTTTTGGGTTCCATCTAAGAAAAAGAAAGCCTCTTAAGATAACTTGAGGCACATAGTGAAACAGTAAGCTACCCTGCTGACAATAGCATACTACACGAAGAAAGCCACCGTATTATGCGGTGGCTTTTTTGTTATTCAACCATACTCATCAATTCCTCGCTAAACTTCACAGGTAATGTATTAACGGCATCTAGGAATTGTTTTCTAGTCTTATGGGTATATACGTCACTGGTTACATCTCCGGTATGTGTATGACCTACAATGGATTTTAGAATATAGATATCCATATCGGCATTGCGTGCCAGGGTGATGAACGTATGACGTGTGTCATGTGGTTTATGCTTAGATAATCCTAAGGCTTCACATAAACGCTCTATAGGTCTTGATAGACGTGTAGGGATTAATTTAGGGGGAAGCAATGTTTCAGAACGTGAGAAATGTGCTTTACTGTAAATCTCTTTTATAAAGGGCATAATACAATCAGCTAAAGGAATCATACGATCTTTACCAGCAGCTGTTTTTGAACCACCAATTACATATTGTTCCTTTAGATTTACATTCTCTAGCTTCACCTGGTAGAGCTCAACAGGTCTCATTCCCGTATAGATATAGATTAGTACTACACGTACAAGGATATCGTCAGTATGTTGCCATAATATGGAAATTTCCTCTGGTGTAAATGGTTTATGTATGTTTGATTTAACGGCAGGAGGAAGTGTAATATCCAGAGCGTAGTTCTTTGTGATAATATCATTTTTAATAGCTTCTTTAAAAGCACCATTGATGGCCTTATAAATAGCATCATGGGAAGAACGTCCTAAATGCTTATATTGATCAATGATGTTCTGTAAGTGAATTAATCGAATGTCTTTTATAGGCATGGACCATATACTGGAAAGTTTAGGTTTCACAGCTTCAAATTTTCCTTTCTTTATATCTATACCTTGGCGTTGCTTTTCTAGTAACATCCAGTCCCAACATTGATAGAAGGGAACTGTATCGCGATGCACTTTCATAGGATCGTAGACATAATTAGCGATGGCATCGTAGGCTTCCTTTTGTGTAGCAAAGGTACCAATTGTTTTACGAATATTTTTTCCATTGCTATCTTGGCCAATATACACCATAGCACGATATGGCTTGCGTAATTTTTTATGTTTCATTTTATAAACGGACCCAGTTCCGTTTGCACGTTTCATTGCCATAACATAACTCCTGTAAAAAAATAACCCTCTCTATATAATAGAGAAGGTTATTTTCCATACAGGTCCCCTGAGGGATGATTGCACTTATCTTGTCTCTATTATATATAAGTCCATAAAATATATCAATAGATAGTAAAAAAACTCGCCAACCCTTAGGTTGACGAGTGATGTACTTTGCTCGTAAGGTCAGTACGTTTTCCCTAGTAACAGTATACTTAATGAAAAGATACTCGTCAATAAGTGTTATGGTATATGATACAACTTTATGAACAATTATAAGAAAACTAAGAATGAATATTTAAAAAGCATTATTAACTGGATATAATTGAATATTTTTATATGATTCAACTGCTAAGTTAGGACTAGTAAACAAATACTCTTTTTCTAGCCTGGTCACATTAGCAGAATATTGTAATGAATATGTAAAAGTTGGAAGATCCTTATAAATTTCATATATCTCATCAGTTTTATCATATGTTGTTATCCAATTATACTCATCGAAGCTTCGGATGGTCTGATATAACGATACGTGATCTTGATGAGTAAAAGAGTTTTTATAAAGGTTTTTACCTTGCCTATAATAAGGTGGATCAAAGAATACAAATAGTTCATTAGGTGGTAGATGTCTAATGACAGAAATTAGAAGATTAGAGGCATCTAAATTGTATAGCTGGATTTTATCTTTTTTGCTAGCGATTTGATATATTTTTTTTATTAATGTTTGCTTTGTAAAGCGACAGTCGATGGAATATTTTGAAGTCTGTTTTAGTCCCCCAATGGGACCACCAGTAATAATACCAGCTCTATTAGTACGATTTAAAAAGAAAGTAGCATAGGCAAGTTCAAAACTATAATGCTCATCATTGCAATGTTGTAAGTAGATTTCTCGTTGCTTGTGCCATTCCTCAATTGTTATAGGGGTATTGATGATAGACTCAATTAATTGTTCAGTTTCATTTAAGACAGCATTCCAAACAGAGAAAATACCGATGTCTAAATCATTTAGGATGATAGATTTTACTGTATCGGAAAGTAGAAGATCTATTGAAATCCCTGCTCCACCAGAAAACGGTTCACAATAAATCACTTTATCCAGTTGATTAATTGTTAAAAGATTGGAGACAAACTTAGAAAGACTAGATTTACCACCAGGATACCGTAGAATAGATTTTGTATGTGACATAATTTCACCTCCTTATCTAAGGATAACCCAAAATGACTAGTATTGGCCAATATATAAAAAGCATACTAATATAACTCATCTACAGCTTGAGTAAACTCTGTAATAAATGTATTGACTTCCTCTTGGTGTTCTAGTTTCCAATATTCTAAAAGATGTGTTTCTTTAAAAATAATTAGGAACTCGTTAAACCATTTTTTATATACTTCACGAGGGGGATGATTATCACATTTACGTTTTAAATCTTCACACATATTTTTAATAAAACTTTTTGTTATGTTGAAACGTTCAGCAGCTTCATTATCATAGTAATCATTTATAAATTCCGACTTACTTTGTAAAAACTCTAATAGACTTTTTTCTATTGATAATGATGTTGGTAATATAAGAATATGAGATTTCTGCGCATTTAATAATTTGATTTCCTCCACCTTAGATGTTTCAGTTCTAATATCTCCATCAATAATAATAACTCTATTGTTGAAAAAGCTTCTATCACACTTGGCTAGTGATATGATTTCATTACTACCAACATTTGTATCAAGTAAGTCTATTTTAGAAATATAATTATCAGGAATAAGCTCATTTATTAACCAACGAGCCTCTGCATCTTCTGAGATAATTTTCACCTTAGGTTTAGAAACCATAGAGATAGATTCAGTTAATAGGTCACGTATTTTATCAATATCTGGTGAGTCATAGTGTTTTGGGGATATTTCATGATTAGCTCGTGAAAAATAATGAACTAGAATAGGGGGCGTTGGTGTATTAGGATGTGATGTGTTATCGCGAGTTTTTATTGCATATTCTAGTAAAGAAATACTATGAGTGGTAAATACAATTTGTAGCGATAGTTTTTTAGAAATATCATATAAATATTTGAAAAGCTTAACTTGTGCAGAGGGATGTAGAGCAGCGTCAAGTTCATCAATTAGTAGCAAACCACCTTGGTAATCATCACCTTGTTTTTCCTTTAGTTTTGCAAATGATTCTACCGCTAATAAAATTTGAGCTAAATTATCTTGACCTGCAGAGTTAGAAATGTAATTATAGGTCGAGGTATTAACTCCAAAGGAAACCTTTTTTTGAATATCTGTTAGATGAACTTCGTTGGTATATTCAATCGTTTCATGTAGAGATAAAATGTCAGAGTATGTATTTAATAAGTCCTCAGATATATTAAATGGCTTATTTTTATTGGTAGAAAGTATAGCCTCTCCTAGAGGGTAAAGACGGGTTAAGCCTAAATATAAAACAGGCCATTTATTTTTAGCACTGCTTTTTGACCCATCTATTTCAGAATTAGGGATTAAACGCCCACGTTTTGTATCTTTCCCTTTATTTTTTTGCCAAGATATACGATAGTAGAGTTCTTTACCAGTATCAAATGTAACAGTTGCAGCCTTGGACTCTTTTTTGTCAAATTCTTGTGACATTTTAAAAATTTCACTAAACTCACAACGGAATTGAGGTTTTAAAATAGGAACTCCTTGTTTCTTTTTTAGTTCGCTAGAATTTCCTAATAGCCCTAAAATAGTAGATTTTCCTACCGCATTAGTACCTGTAATCACCGTAATTCTAGAACCTAGTTTAATTGAAGTGTCTTTAAATAATCGAAAGGAATGAATATCTAATTTAGTAATTTTCATAGAATAACTCCATAATATATAAAACAAGCAAAAGGATGGAATGCTTATAATGACTTTAAAAATAAAATATGCTCTACCAACTTAGAAAGTTGTTCTTCAGAGAAGTCCTGGATGAGATCTAGGACTTCTTTTTATCATTCCAATATCGTCAAGAAGATTTAGAAAGTTTGAGGAAGTTAATATAGTCAAATAGCTTATCATATTGTTCGTCGGTAAATGAAGCGGTCTCAGCAAGTAGAGTTTGTTGTTGAGGGGTGTATGTGATAGTCTTCTGTTCTATAGGATTAGGCTCACCTATGTAGCCAGGAGATGGAGAAGAGGTAGAATAATTATTTTGTGGACGTACGGATTCCATAGGAACATCATAGCCCATGAGCCATGCTTCATTTACATTAAGTGCTTTTGCAAGAAGATATATATTATCTTGTTTTGCTTTCCAACGACCTGATAGATACGAACTGATGGCGCCCCTGGATATACCTGATAGTTGAGCGAGTTCTATAGCCTTAATATTTTTTAGTTTTAAACTTTCCTTTAGACGTTCACTGAAAGTTGCAACAATCTTAGACATGTGTAATACCTCTTAATAATATAAATCACAAATTATATTTATAATTATAAACACCATGTTTAGATAACGCAACTATTTTTTGATATTTCAGAACATAATGTTTAGAAACCCAAAAAAACTATTGACACATAAAAAAATAAAAGGTAGAATATGTTTAGAAAATAAAACAAATTTTATTA
>NZ_RQVC01000017.1:0-41741 GCF_003992085.1 Veillonella sp. CHU732 | reverse complement strand
TTTGTTAATTTAGATCCACCGAAGTCTACGTCACCTTTAGCACCTGCTGCACCCGGTTTCACTGTAATAACTGCATTGTCACCATTTTTAATTGTCAATGGATCTGTGCCATTACCAGAGATACCTTTCATGTTAGTTAACGTATCTGCTAAGCTCACAGTCAAACCATTCGTAGGGTCGGATGCTACTTGGATATTCACACCTGGTGTTGCAGTTGCTGCTGGTGTGAAGTTTGCCGCACCTTTCACAGCTAACGTTTCACCTAATTTACGAGCTGCATTCGTTCCAGTATCTGCACTAAAAGTAAGCGCTTTGTCTGCTAATTCGTTCAATGCTGTTACATCTGCTTTTTTCGCTAATTCAGTATGTAATTGACCACCGTTGATTGCATCTTTGGAGTTTTCTCCAATCGTGCCATCTGCGATGTTGCTTAACTTAGTTGTACCACCAATTGTTGTGCCATCTGGGTTCACTAAACGAGCTTGTGGGGTTGCCACTTCTGTAGCTCCGTCCAGTTTATTACCTTTAGCATCTACTTTCTCAGCTGGATACCATTTGCCATCGTTAGCTTTTACAACACGTTTGCCGTTTTCATCTGTGTACACCACTGTACCAGCTTCGCCGTTACGAAGTGCATTCACTTTCGTAGTTAAGTCTTTACCGTTTAGGCCATCTTCTTTTGTTAAGCCGTCTTTGCCCATACCAGCATCTGCGCCTGTACCAGGTTTGCCATCACGGCCATCGATGCCGTTAGCACCATCAACACCTACTGCTTTAGCAATGTCGCTGACTTTCGCTAATGTATCTTTTGTCGCTTGAGACAATGCTACGTTGTAAGTACGAACTTTATCAGTATCTTCATCGCCACCAGTGACTTCAATGCCATCACCTTTGATAACTTTCGTATCGATAGCATCCACTGTATATGTTGTTACATGGTTTTCTGTTGCAGGAGTGACTGTCACATTTTTACCAGGAGCTACTTTCACAGCTTGTGCTGCTAAATCTTTCACTGCCTCTTTACCAGCATCATTTAGATTATCTAAATCTTTATTTGCTGCGTTACCAAATTTCGTATCTACATATGCCTTATTCGCTGCATCTGTATTAGCACCTGGTTCGCCAATATTTGTTAATTTGGAGCCACCGAAGTCTACATCACCTTTTGCACCATTAGCACCCGGTTTCACTGTAATAACTGCATTGTCACCATTTTTAATTGTCAATGGATCTGTGCCATTACCAGAGATACCTTTCATGTTAGTTAACGTATCTGCTAAGCTCACAGTCAAACCATTCGTAGGGTCGGATGCTACTTGGATATTCACACCTGGTGTTGCAGTTGCTGCTGGTGTGAAGTTTGCCGCACCTTTCACAGCTAACGTTTCACCTAATTTACGAGCTGCATTCGTTCCAGTATCTGCACTAAAAGTAAGCGCTTTGTCTGCTAATTCGTTTAATGCTGTTACATCTGCTTTTTTCGCTAATTCAGTATGTAATTGACCACCATTGATCGCATCTGTAGAACCAGCTGCAATATTGCCATCTGCGATGTTGCTTAATTTAGTTGTACCACCAATTGTTGTACCATCTGGGTTCACTAAACGAGCTTGTGGGGTTGCCACTTCTGTAGCCCCGTCCAGTTTATTACCTTTAGCATCTACTTTCTCAGCTGGATACCATTTGCCATCGTTAGCTTTTACAACACGTTTTCCATTTTCATCAGTGTACACTACTGTACCAGCTTCGCCGTTACGTAACGCATTTACTTTAGTAGTTAAGTCTTTACCGTTTAGACCATCTTCTTTTGTTAAGCCATCTTTACCCATACCAGCATCAGCGCCTGTACCAGGTTTACCATCACGGCCATCGATGCCGTTAGCACCATCAACACCTACTGCTTTAGCAATGTCGCTGACTTTCGCTAATGTATCTTTTGTCGCTTGAGACAATCCTACGTTGTAAGTACGAACTTTATCAGCATTTTCTGTACCACCAGTGACCTCAAGACCTTCTCCAGCGGCTACTGTTGTATCGATAGCATCCACTGTGTATGTTGTTACATGGTCAACCGTAGCATCTGTAACCTTCACATTTTTACCAGCAGCTACTTTTACAGCGCCTGCTGCTAAGTCTTTGACTGCATTTTTGCCATCATCACTTAGGTTACTTAAGTTTTTGTTAGCTGCATTATCAATAGCATTGCGGGTCGCTTCGTTTAAGCCAAATGTTACTTTACCATTATCGCCAGCTACGATTTCGATACCAGCTTTAGCAGATTCTGCTGTCGCCGCTGTACCATCACCTTTAACGAAATCTAGACCTGTTGTTACCGCTACTGTTTTCGCAGTTCCACCATTTGCTTTATAGCCTAAGTTAGCATTTCCAGCTGCTGTTTGGTTGACAGCTTTGATAGCTTCATCTACATAATCTTTATTTGCTGCGTCTGTACCAGTACCTGGTGCACCTACATTTGTTAATTTAGATCCACCGAAGTCTACGTCACCTTTTGCACCATTAGCACCTGGTTTTACTGTAATAACTGCATTATCACCATTTTTAATTGTCAATGGATCTGTGCCATTACCAGAGATACCTTTCATATTAGTTAAAGTATCTGCTAATTTCACCACTAAACCGTTTGCATTTGTAGTTGGATCTTTTTCCACACGGATGTTAACACCTGCTGCTGTTGCTGGGTTCGTAGCACTTGGTGTGAAGTTTTCCGCACCTTTTACAGTTAGAGTAGTACCTAATGCACGTGTTACAGCTTGCGCATCGTCGCCTGTGAAAGTCAATGGATTTGTTTTTAAGGCTTCTAAATCAGATGCATTCGCTTTATTGTTTAAAGTAGTATTGATATTTGTAATATCTGTTTTTGTAGCTAAGCCGCTGATTTTGAATGCTTTATCAGTAGCTTCTGCGCCTGTACCATCTTCTTGTTTTACAGTCACAACGCCATCGTCACCAACTTTATATGTGTCTGCTTTTACATGGAACTCAGCGGCTTTATCTACTTTACCGTCTAATGCTGTTACATCTGCTTTTTTCGCTAATTCAGTATGTAATTGACCACCATTGATCGCATCGGTAGAACCAGCTTTAATTTCACCATCTGCAATGTTGCTTAACTTAGTCGCAGTTGTCGTAGAACCAGTTGGGTTCACTAAACGAGCTTGTGGTGTTGCCACTTCTGTAGCTCCGTCCAGTTTATTACCTGTAGCATCTACTTTCTCAGCTGGATACCATTTGCCATCGTTAGCTTTTACAACACGTTTGCCGTTTTCATCTGTGTATACCACTGTACCAGCTTCGCCGTTACGAAGTGCATTCACTTTTGTAGTTAAGTCTTTACCATTCAAGCCATCTGCTGCTGTTAAGCCGTCTTTGCCCATACCAGCATCAGCGCCTGTACCAGGTTTGCCATCACGACCATCAGATCCATTAGTACCAATTGCATCCACTGCTTTTTGTACTTTGGCTAATGTGTCTTTTGTAGTTTGAGACAATCCTACTGTGTAGTTACGTGTATTAGTAGCTGCATCTACTGTATCGCCACCTGTAGCTTCTAAGCCTTCTCCAGCAATGACTTTTGTATCAATAGCATCTACTGTGTATGTTGTTACATGGTCTGCTGTAGCATCTGTAACCTTCACATTTTTACCAGCAGCTACTTTTACAGCGCCTGCTGCTAAGTCTTTGACTACATTTTTGCCATCATCGCTTAGGTTACTTAAGTTTTTGTTAGCTGCATTATCAATAGCATTACGAGTCGCTTCATTTAAGCCAAATGTTACTTTACCGTCGTCACCAGCTACGATTTCAATACCAGCTTTAGCAGCTTCTGCAGTCGCCGTTGTGCCATCACCTTTAACAAAGTCTAGACCTGTTGTCACTGCTACTGTTTTAGCTGTGCCACCATTTGCTTTATAGCCCAAGTTAGCTACACCACCAACTTTGCTGTCTACATACGCCTTATTCGCTGCATCTGTATTAGCATCAGGTGTGCCAATATTCGTTAATTTAGAACCACCAAAGTCTACATCACCTTTAGCGCCATTAGCACCTGGTTTCACTGTGATAACTGCATTGTCACCATTTTTGATTGTCAATGGATCATTGCCATTACCAGAGATACCTTTCATGTTAGTTAAAGTATCTGCTAGTTTCACCACTAAGCCGTTTGCATTTGTAGTTGGATCTTTTTCCACACGGATGTTCACGCCTGCTGCTGTTGCTGGAGTTGTTGCACTTGGTGTGAAGTTTGCCGCACCTTTTACAGTTAACTCAGTACCTAATGTACGTGTTACTTTTTGTGCATCATCACCTGTGAAAGTCAATGGATTTGTTTTTAAGGCTTCTAAGTCAGAGGTATTGGCTTTTTGGCCTAACGTAGTATTGATATTTGTAATATCTGTTTTTGTAGCTAAGCCGCTGATTTTGAATGCTTTATCAGTAGCTTCTGTGCCTGTACCATCTTCTTGTTTTACAGTCACAACGCCATCTTCACCAACAGCATATGTGTCTGCTTTTACATGGAACTCAGCTGCTTTATCTACTTTACCGTCTAATGCTGTTACATCAGCTTTTTTAGCTAATTCAGTATGTAATTGACCACCATTGATCGCATCCGTAGAACCAGCTGCAATGTTACCAGCTGCGATGTTGCTTAACTTAGTTGTACCACCAGTTGTAGATCCATCTGGGTTCACTAAACGAGCTTGTGGGGTTGCCACTTCTGTAGCTCCGTCCAGTTTGTTACCTGTAGCATCTACTTTGTCAGCTAAGTACCATTTACCGTCTTTCGCTTTGACAACACGTTTACCATTTTCATCCGTGTACACCACAGTACCAGCTTCGCCGTTACGTAATGCGTTCACTTTTGTAGTTAAGTCTTTACCGTTTAGGCCATCTTCTTTTGTTAAGCCGTCTTTGCCCATACCAGCATCTGCGCCTGTACCAGGTTTACCATCACGGCCATCAGATCCATTAGTACCAATTGCATCAACTGCTTTTTGTACTTTCGCTAATGTATCTTTTGTATCTTGAGACAAGGCTACTGTGTAGTTACGCGTATTCGTAGCTGTATCTACTGTATCTCCACCCGTAACAGACAAACCTTCTCCAGCGGCTACTTTCGTATCAATAGCATCTACTGTGTATGTTGTTACATGGTCTGTTGTTTTAGGTGTGACGGTAACATTTTTACCTTGAGCTACTTTCACAGCTTCTGCTGCTAAGTCTTTTACTGCCGCTTTACCAGCATCATTTAGATTACTTAAATTTTTATTCGCTACGTTACCGATTTGAGTATCTACATAATTTTTGCTCGCTGCATTGTCGATAGCATTACGTGTGGCTTCATTTAAACCAAATGTTACTTTGCCATCGTCACCAGCTACGATTTCGATGCCAGCTTTTGCTGCCGCTGCTGTCGTCGCAGTACCATCACCTTGAACAAAGTTTAAGCCTGTACCAACTGCCACTTGTTTAGCAGTTCCGTTATTCGCTTTGTAACCTAAATTAGACACTGTGCCAATTTGTGTATCTACATAGGATTTATCTGCCTTATTTCCTAATGTAGTATTGATATTGGTAATATCGCCTTTTGTAGCAATATTTTTAATCTTGAATCCTTTGCTACTATTTGTCGTGCCATTTGCATCTTCTTGAATTAAGGATACTTCACCATTATTTCCTACAGTATAGTCTCCTGCTTTCACATGAAGTTCTGCCGTTGTATCCAATTTATTAGCAAGGTCAGTTACGTTTGCTTTTTCAGCTAATTTAGAATGTAATTGACTGCCATTGATTGCATCTGTAGAGGTAGCATTAATCTCGCCGTTTGCTACATTAGTAATCTTTTTATTCTTCATATCAAGGCCAGTGAAAGAAAGTGTTGGTCCTTGTGTAGCTTGTCTTTCTCCAGCAGCATTGTAGTCATAGGTAGCTACTTCATTTACGGCAATTTTAGTTTTCAAACCAACCAAAATACGTCCATCGGAGTTGACATGAGTACCGATATTATCGGAATCAAAACGCTCAGACCCTTGTGTCCAAGTTTGTCTTGTCGTTCCATTAACACCAGCACCTGTGATATTCACTTGTTTTTTTGCAGATGTCGGTGTGAACACTCCTTCTGTGCCATTATTTCCACCTGCATCGGCTTTGAAGCTTGTCACCGGAATATTGCTAAGCGCCGTATTCACAACGCCAGCTGTCACTAATTTATTCGCATCCCCAGTAGCAGTAACAGATCCCGCCAAGTTAGGTGTAATCGTAACCGCACCATTAGTAGTAGTTACCCCTAATACATCTTCATTACCGCTTGTAATAGAGTTAAGACCACCAGATGCATTGATAGTCACTACACCATTGGTATTATCTAAGGTTACATTATTACCCGCTTTCAACTTAATTTTATGGCTCGTTGTATCTGGTGTCACATCAGTAGCTGCTGCTGTACCATTTTCAACTTGCAATCCCCAAGCGGCTGCTCTCAACTGTTTCACGTTAACTGCATCGTTATCGTTCACACCGCCTGCTACATTTAGGATACGACGATATTTACCAGATTGACCAACAGATACAACGCCGTACCCTGGATCATCGTTTACTTCACCGCTGAAAGCAGCTGTTGTTTTTGTAGCTGTATCAGTCGCATTTACTCTAGAGTTCAAGCCCAATGCTACAGAGTATTTAGCGCCTGTTACCTGAGCACCCGCACCAATGGCAACAGAAGATTCTGCATCCTTGATAGCATTCGCATTCGTTGTATCGCGCAATACTTTTGCATTACCGCCGATAGCGATGGCATAGTTACTTTCAACAACAGCTTCTTTACCGACCGCAATACCTTCTGTAGCACCATTATATACCGTTTTTGAGTCTTTTGTTGTCGTATACCCTGTGTACGCAGCATAACCTAATGCAATGGATTCGCTACCTAATGCATTAGTACTAGCACCAATGCCTACTGCATTATTCGCTCGAGTCTCAACTTTTTTACCAATACCAACAGAGCCATATCCTGTGACATTCACTTCGGAACCCGCTGCAAATGTATCAGACTCATTGGTATTTACTTTATAACCTACGGCAATACCACGAGCATGGTCCGACTTAGCCTCTAAACCAATCGCGACAGCGCTATGATTGGTAACTTCCACATTATTACCAATACCTACAGATTTTTCCCCACTGACAGTGACATTCGTACCGATACCTGTAGATAATTGAGCCGAAGTAATAACATCACGGCCTAGGGCTGTAGAATAGTTTCCACTAGCTTTCGTATAAGAACCAACTGCAAGTGCTCCTGCAGCGGTAGCGCCGTCATTGTTTATATTAGATTTCACATCAGCCACACCATTGACAGTTCGATTATCAGTTTCCGTTGTGTTCACAGAATAGTACTTCGGAGCTACGGCTCTCAACTGTTTCACAGTGACCGCATCATTATCATTAACACCACTAGCTACATTGATAATACGACGTTTTACAGTGCCGTTATTACCAACGGACACAACACCATTACCTGGGTCATTGATATCCTCATTGGTGAAAGCTGCTTTTGTTGGAGCTTTTGTATCATTATATTCAACAGCAGAGTTTAAACCCAAGGCTACAGAATATTTCGACCCTGTCACACTAGCGTTAGAACCTAATGCCACTGCTCCTGTTGATAGTGCTGCATTATTATTAGCATCTTTTCCTTCTAGTACTTGTGCACCAGGACCAATGGCCACTGCATTGGTAGCTGTCGTAATTTTTGAAGCTGCCCCCAACGCGATAGAGCTAGATCCATCTACTGCTGCAGCACGACCGATAGCCACGCCATCATTGACACTCGTACCTGCATTAGTGACATTACCAGTTGCAGCATCTACTGTTTTCACAACGCCCACACGTGCATTTGCTCCCATGGCTAAGGAGTTCCAACCACTTACGTTGGAGTTTGTACCCAGTGCTAACGCATTCCAGTAATAGGCTTTTGCATCCTTACCGATAGCCACGCCACCATTACCATTGCTGCCTTCACTCCAAGCTTGCGCATTATCACCGATGGCTACACCGTGGTCAACGTTTGCATAGGCATTAGGACCCATGGCTACTGATTTTTGACCATTCGCATAAGCATATACACCTAACGCTAACGCATTGGTACCTGTGGCTGTATCATTATCGAAGTTAGACTTAATTTTAACAACAGCATTTTTTACCTTTGTACCCATTGGATCGTTGATATCTGGATAATCTTTGGCCTCTTTATTAGACGCCCCTGCGATGGAAAGGAAATGAGCCGATTTATCTGTCCAGTCACGTAATTGTGCCACAGTAACCGCATCGGTATCTAACGCACCTGGTGCTACGTTGACGATACGACGAAGACCACGGCGACCGGTAGACTTACCATCAGCACCTTTCTCATCCCAGCCACCAACGGATACATAACCAGCCGTTACGGCATTTAATTTCGCTAACTCTGTACCCAATGTGGATCCTTGTGGCAAGTATGGATCAATAGATAAACCATGTACATTAGTAGCAGATGCACTGGCACTAAAGTTAGATTGACGAGTATTCGGATTCCCCCAATAATGAGTAGTAGAACGGTAACCTAAAGCAACGGAGTTTTCAAAATCAGCTGTCGCCAAACGGCCCAATGCTGTGGAAGATGCTTTTGTAACTGCTGCCAAATCACCTACTGCCAAAGAACTGGTAGCACCTTCTGCAATTCGAGCCCGTGTACCGAAGGCAATACTGTTCGGTGTATTATTTGCAACATTCGCATTATAACCGACCGCCATAGAGTTCAAGGAGTTATCACCAATGCTTGCACTACTACCAAGAGCTACGGTGTTACCCGCATCGGTACCGATGTTAACATTCGCACCTAACCCAGTAGCATTCATGGAACCATACCCTATCTTAGCACGTACCCCTAACCCGACAGAGGAAACGCTGCGGATATCTGTACCATAACCCATAGCAATACTGTTATCACCCATAACACGAGATCCAGGGCCCATACCAATCGCACCTGCCCCAAACACTTGGGACTGCGTACCAATAGCAATGGAGTTTTCTTTCCGTACTTGTGCCCCTACACCAACAGCAATAGAGTTAGCGGAGTTCTCACTTACATAGGATAAGGAACCAATACCGATACCACTTAAGGAATCTACTACGGAACCAGAACCTTGGGCAATGGCTGATGTCCCTTTGGCAGACGCATAGTAACCGATCGCAATGGCATTGTCACCGCTCTTTTTAGATTTTTGTACAGTTTGTGTATTGCCATCCTCATCTTTTGTGGTTAAGTATACACCATCTAGCTTTTCAACTGTTAATTTGTTTGCTGCATTCTTATCTTCAACGGTGTCTACCACACTTTTTATGGTATTACCCACTGTATTCCAACTTTGATGCGATACTTGGCCACCATCTACAAGAGCCATTGCACTCACATCTGTCAACCTGATAGCATCCACGTCTGCTTTTGCGTTATCCATAGCTGTTTTTGCAGCAGCAATAGCCGCCTCTGAAGCTCTAGCATCGATTTTTGCATAATACTCACGTGCTTTATTTTGATACGTCTCTAATGCCGCTAATTGTGCTTCTGAATAATTCCCTAATTTGCTACGCACCGCTTGACGCAATGGGTTCGTTGCACTATGACCATCTGCTGCAGCGATATTATTTGCAATACTCGCATTGGCATACGTTTTGTAACCGAAAGCCAAGGAACCTTTACCTACGGCTTTCGCACTATAACCATAGGACATAGCACCATCATCGGTAGATTCATTTCGGTTACCTACCGCCAAGGATTGAGGCGCGAAGGAACGACTTTGTTCACCGATCGCAACGGCACCCTTTGCATTCTCTGCTGTGTAAGCACGAAGACCCATGGCTGTAGAACCTTCACCGAAGGCATAGGACAAAGTACCAATCGCTGTGGAACCATCTTTATAGGCAATGGAACGAGAACCGATCGCGATGGCACCAACACCACCAGCGTAGGTAGGGCTATACATCTCTGTACCATCTGATAAATAGGAACGATTAAAATCTGACCAAGACGTTAATTTAAAAGGTCCCTTGGCATCATTTTCAGAAGAGTACCATTTACCTTCTCTAAACAGTTTGGCAACAGCCGGATTGTTGCTTTCACCATTACCGAATATACCTTTTAAGGTCTCCCTACTCAAGGAGTCCTTATATTTTGTGGAAATATCGTCATTACCGATGGCGATAGAGGAGTCCCCTGCGGCATACACGTCATTACCGACAGCCGTCGCCTGTTTCACAGCAAACGTGTTACTACCGATCGCCGTACCTTGGCCACCTGCTACATGGGCGTTATTACCAACGGCAGTAAATTTTTCCTCTCTGGCACCCTCAACAATACCATGCGCATAAGAGCCGGCACCAATGATAACAGAGTTCTTCGCCGTACGGTTCAAGTCACCATAGACATTACCATTTCTAATCGGCGCGAATACAACAGAATTACGATCTAAGTTAATACTGCCATTGCCATTATAATAACTGGCAGCCCCCGCAGCACCTGTATCAAGATTTGTTTCCACATAAATAATCGCCTGTGCTGGTGGCGCAAAAAATCCAATACCACCAGTAATCAAGAACGCAATAACTGCCCCCTTGCTGTACATCCCTTTGTCTTTTAACACACGTTTTAGAAAACGCTCGCACTCTTTAAATTCAAAGCTTTTTCCCATTCGCCCTGTCCTTTCTGCTTTTACAAGCAAAACCATTCATCACTACCCTACTCTATCGTTACAGCGTACTCCTTGGTACCGCTGTTATGTATGGTGTAATAGTAAATAACATGTATACACATAGATATGGATATATACCTTCACGATTACATATGTCTGAAATCACATGTATATCCTATATTAGCCTACTACATATGTATATGATTTTATTGTGCGCAAATCACCTGAATCATTGCATGGTCATATTACGTAATTTACATACTTGTCATACAAACTATCTTTTCAATGGTGTAATTACATTATCCAAACTAAGTTATCAGCATGTAAATTACAGGAATATCTGCGCACACATCACGCCTCGTGAAGTATCATCATTCTATGTTTTTTGAATCTTGAAATAAATATACAAAAAGAGTAATATTTTCAAATCGATTAATTTAAATCGATATGTCCATACCTTTATGTATACACATTCATTATATATTATACTAGTTTGCTAGACTTTATACAACGCATAAAGCCTACATTTTTGATAAATAAATGCCTTACCCCCCCCCCATTTTACACAGATTGAATACAAATTGTTTTGTAGTGTTATTTACTATTTACTTTTATTCAATTAAATTTACATAAACCGCTTTATTACGGCAAAGAACTACAGTAATACTTGGCATAGTTTGCTACTTTCTTATCCTCTAAATAAAACAACTGCAGTAGCATTTCAGAACAAACTATGCTATACTTAACTTACAAAAAAGAAGAGCCATCAACGTGTGCTTGGCGTTAGGCTCATCTCAAACTTGTGAAATATGAAATGCCTAACGTGTAGAGGGGGCAAACCTCTTATCGTTAGGCTTTTTCATTAATTAGTTAAACCAATCAATGAGTCGTACTATTAATTTTAGAATTAAAATCAAGATATCGATTTTTCTAAACTTTTTCATAGTACCACCTCCTCCCATTAGGGAAGAGATAAGCCTAACAGCACGTTAATGGCTCTTGCATTTTTATTATAGCACAATCTATTCGTACTGTTTATATGAACTTAGCATCACACTAATTAGCAAACTAAGCAAAGCACAAGTTTGCACATGGTACCGGCACAAGCCCCCTTTCCCTGAGGAATGCCGTTAGGTGTAGTAGCCTTGTGGTATTTTTACTGACCAAATTACATAAGTGCAAGAAGAGCACGACATGTTCCGAAGCAAACCTACCGTAGGATCAGTTTGTGGAGGAATGTGTCGTGCTCTTCCCTTTATCTTATTTAGTTAAAAACACCACAGGCTACATAACGTAACAAGAGACGTTGCTATTCTGTAACAAACTATGCTATACTTAACTTACAAAAAGGAAGAGCCATCAACGTGTGCTTGGCGTTAGGCTCATCTCAAGATTACAAATGTGATAATGCCTAACGTGTTAAGGTGTGCTAGACCTTATTCGTTAGGCTTTGTCATTTCTAATTAAAGAAATGGTAAAGATCTATAAATAATTTTAAAAGTTTTATCAGTAAAGATAATTTCTTTAAAAACTTCATAGAACCACCTCCTCCCATCAGGGAAGAGATGAGCCTAACAACACGTTAATGGCTCTTGCATTTTTATTATAGCATAATCTATTCGTACTGTTTATGTAAATTTACTACATCAGAACATCAAACTAAGCAAAGTGCAAGTTTGCAAACGATACCGTCACAAGTGCCTTTCCCCTGAGGAACGTCGTTATACGTAGTACACTTGTGGCAATCCTAACTACCTAACTTACACTAACACAAAAGCCCGTAACATGTTCCTGAACAAACCTACCGTAGGATCAGTTTGAGAAGGAATATGTTACGGGCTTATTTATGCTAATTTAGACATCGCCACAAGATTGCATAGGGCAACAAGAGACGTTGCTATTGTCTAATAAAATGTGCTATACTTAACTTACAAAAAAGAAGAGCCATCAACGTGTGCTTGGCGTTAGGCTCATCTCGAAAGAATAAAACATTGATGAAGCCTAACGTGTTAAGGTGTACTAGACCTTATTCGTTAGGCTTTGTCATTTCTAATTAAAGAAATGGTAAAGATCTATAATCAATTTTAAAAGTTTTATCAGTAAAGATAATTTCTTTAAAAATTTCATAGAACCACCTCCTCCCATTAGGGAAGAGATAAGCCTAACAGCACGTTAATGGCTCTTGCATTTTTATTATAGCATAATAAATGAATATAAAGCATCCCCCTTTTATAATATAAAAGTTCTCACAAGATGACTGCGTTGTGCTGCCTCTTCTCAATAATATTACACACTCAAACTTTATAAAAAATAAGGGCCTACTGCTAGACCCTTTATACACTTCTTTTGTGAAAGTTTACTGACATAGAAAAAGAGCCAGCGTAGCCGGCTCTTTCAAGTATGCATCCTCAAACGCATACCCCAATTAGTTGCTATTATTATACTCCAATTAACTACTAAAAGCAAGGATTATATAAATTGTTTTAAAATTGTCATTCGTTTCTGTAGGTCAGGATGAACAACCATTGTATAAATTGACGGATTAACAGACTTTTTATACTTCGCTGTAATCTTTTCAAACTCATGTATAAAAGCCTTAACTTCTGTTTTAGAAACATGTAAAAATTTTAAATAATAACTTATAAGGATAATATAATCTCCTATTGTTTTTAAATTAAAATACGGTAATCCTACATCATTCTTTAAACAACTTTCCATTGCAGGTGTTATATTAATATTATTAAATCTTGTATCAAATACAACACCATTATGAGCAATTGCATTTCTCAAATCTTTTAGTGTGTAGATAAACTTATATAGCAATTCTCTATTAGTATCACTTGCTAAATTAAATCCTATTCTTTTGGTAATAGCATCTCTTACAGTATATGTTAAACATGAAAGCAAATATCCAAAATCCCCCATAGTTAATATTTCAAATAATGCCCAAATAGGCACATCAGAATACTTCACATTATTATAGAAATGCATAATCTTTTGATTTCTACTGCTATATGCCTTAGCAAGATTCTTTTGTATTAAATTTTGTAAATTAAGCTTATTCTGTTGTAATTTTTCTTTATTCTTTGTCGTGCATTGGATAGGCGCATTATGATATCCACTTATTACTTTATCACACATCACTTGAATACTTTCCGACCTTGCACTATCCAAGATACATTCTAATGCAATATTTTTTACTGCTGTTTCTATAAACATCATTTTACTGTACAATAACGATTTAATATCGGAATCATACTGGATTGTTGCATTAATTTCTTTATATGTAGAAAATGGTAACCTCTTTGCTTTATCTTTGTAAAAACGATATCCCTTATATCCATGAAAGTATCCGGTATTAATTAATTGTCTTTTCTGAGTACTATTAGCTATTGCTATTCCATTAACTCTTAAATGTTTCATAAGGCCATTTATTGTTTTATATCCCATAAGATACTCCTTTTTATCTTTTATCTCTTGTCTTTTATTATAGCACAATCTATTCGTACTGTTTATATAAACTTGCTACATCAGAACAGCAAAGTAAACAACACATAAGTTTGCAAACAAAACCATCACAAACGCCCCTCCCTGAGGAACGAAGTTAGGTGTAGTAGCCTTGTGGCGTTTCTTTACTATCTAAATAACACAAATACAAGAAGAGCACGACATGTTCCGGAGCAAACCTACCGTAGGATCAGTTTGTGGAGGAATATGTTACGGGCTTACTTATGCTAATTTAGACATCGCCACAAGATTGCATAGAGTAACAAGAGACGTTGCAATACTGCAACAAACTGTGCTATACTTAACTTGCAAATAAGAAGAGCCATCAACGTGCGGTTGGCGTTAGGCTCATCTCAAAATCTGTAAGTTTGAAATGCCTAACGTGTAGAGGGTCCGAACCTCTTATCGTTAGGCTTTTTCATCAATTAGTTAAACCAATCAATGAGTCGTACTATTAATTTTAGAAGTAAAATCAAGATATCGATTTTTCTAAACTTTTTCATAGTACCACCTCCTCCCATAATAGGAAGAGATAAGCCTAACAACACGTTAATGGCTCTTGCATTTTTATTATAGCATAATCTATTCGTACTGTTTATATAAACTTACTACCATCTGACTAGCAAACTCAGCAACGAGCAAGTTTGCAAATGATGCCATCACAGGCATCTTCCCCCTTGAGGAACACCGTTAGGTGTAGTAGCCTTGTGGCGTTCCTTTACTATCTAAATAACACAAATGTAAGAAGAGCACGACATGTTCCGGAGCAAACCTACCGTAGGATCAGTTTGCGGAGGAATATGTCGTGCTCTTCCCTTTACCCTATTCAGTTAAGAACGCCACAGGCTACATAACGTAGCAAGAGACGACTTAGTTGGCTTCCACAGCAGCAATCGCGCAAAGGTCAACGATATCGCTTACAGAGCAACCACGGCTAAGGTCATGAATTGGTTTTGCCAAACCTTGGATGATTGGTCCGATAGCAGTAGCGCCAGCAAAGCGTTGTACTAATTTGTAACCAATGTTCGCAGCTTGTAAGTCAGGGAAAATCAAGATGTTAGCTTTACCAGCTACTTGGGAGCCTGGAGCTTTACGTTCTGCTACGGATGGAACGATGGACGCATCTAATTGCAATTCCCCATCGAATGCGAAGTCTACGTTACGGCCTTTCAAGTCTTCTACAGCTGCTACCACTTTATCAACTTCTGGAGAAGAAGCAGATCCTTTTGTGGAGAAGGACAAGAAGGATACGCGAGGCTCTTTCATGCCTGCTACGGAACGAGCTTTACCAACGCTGGACTCAGCAATATCAGCCAATTGTTCAGATGTTGGGTTAGGAATAACGCCGCAATCGGAGAAGATCAATAATCCGTCATCGCCGTATTCTTTTTTATCAGTGATCACAAGCATAGAGCTGGATACAGTTTTCAAACCAGCTTGTGTACCTACCACTTGGATAGCTGCACGAAGTACGTTTGCTGTAGGGCTTGCAGAACCTGCTACCATGCCATCAGCCAAACCTAAACGCACTAACATAGCACCAAAGAACAATGCATCGCCAGTCATAGTAGCGTGTGCTTTTTCAGGTGTCATGCCTTTTTTCGCGCGCAATTCTACAAATGTATCTACCATTTTGTTTAATTCGCCGAATGTAGCTGGGTTGATGATTTCAGCACCTTCCAAAGATACACCAGCTGCTGTGGCTGCTGCTTGAATTTTATCTTCTGCACCAACCAATACAGGCACGCAGAAACCTTCTTTCAAAATCGCAGCCGCTGCTTCGATGACACGGCTATCTTCGAATTCTGGCAATACAATTTTTTTACCCAAGCCTTTCGCTTGCTCTTTTAAACTTTGAATTAAATCCATGGTATGTCCTCCTTTTAAGACCCATTTCGATATATCTACGCTTTATTATACTATAACTAATTTTGATGTTCAAACCGCTTCATATAGTTATGCTGAAAGTATACTATCCACTTCATTCATAATTAAGCGTTGCTAACTGAAAGCTACGTTTCCATCCACCAATATTGCCAGCTCTTTTTTCATAAGCACCTTCCATAAAAAAAGCCCTATGCTTCAGCTTTCCCCATATACCGGGAAGCCTACAACAAGGCACTATTTACTAAAACTGCTTCGGTATAAACCCAAAATGCTGCAAGGCTTTATAAATCCCGTCGTCATGGCAGGATGTTGTGACGTAGTCAGCCTTTTCTTTCAGTGCGTCACGACCATTCCCCATAGCAATGTTCAGCCAATCTGGTCGGAACATAGACAAATCATTATAGCCGTCACCGAATACGACGACGTCTCGGTAGGACGCCCCAAAGCCATCGATCATTTTCCGAATCCCATAGGCTTTGTCCATCGGTTCAAATAAAATGCATCCGTCTCCATAGCGAATTAAATCCTTCGTCATATGCACAATGCCACGGCGCTGTTCCTCTTCTTCTGTGATGAAGGCATAGACCTTGTAAAAGTGTTCAATGTCCTCTGGTACCAAGTCTGGTACGACTTCATTTTGTATCAGCTCCCACTCCGGATCCCAGGCTAGAACACTTTCATAAGGAGTAATGCGGACAAACTCATTTTTGTGGGTCACGCCCCAAGGCACATTGTGTTTCGTCAAATACTGGAGATACTGCACGCAACGGTCCCGATCCATGCCCTGCATCCATTGCACTTCGTAATTTTCTGTAATACTATAGCCACCATCAGCCACAAAATTTGGGGTCTTTGCCATCTTCGCAAACCGCATGGCATCCGCCTGCAAACGACCTGTAGCGAGCGCCACGTGATGGCCTTTATTCTGTAAATACTCCAAAGAGTACTGAGCGCTTTCAGGAATCACCCCATCCGGCCAGACCGCTAAGGTATTATCAATATCGAAGAAAAAATATTTCTTGTCCATCCGGTCCTCCTCAGCGTAAGTGCTGCTCTTCATCCCAACCGTTCACTAACTGAAAGCGGTCTTTCTGCTCCACATTTGGATATTTCTCATGGTCCACCTCACTGGCGAACATCACCAAGGGACGTACGAAGGTTTTGCGCTCTCCGTAAAGCTGTTGATACACCACATGAGGCTCATCCGTTTCGGAATGGATGGCAATGTCGATGACATAGTATAACATGCCTTTAAAATGACGATATAAACCGCCTACTACAATCTCTTGCATAGTCATCGTCCTTTCTGGTAACAATTATTTACCTAGTTGTTTCGTTGTCTCTGTCACAGAGTACCACACAAGTTCATTGATGTAATAACGAAGCTCTTCGCTCTTCACATATTTCGCATTGCTCTCTGCTGCACTAGCAATAGCTGTAGCAATATCTTCACCTGTTAATGCATTACCTTTCGCTTCGATGGCTTGCTCTACATTCGCTAAGATATCGTGGCGCAAATCTTTCAATACGTACCACGCATAGCTACCTTTTTCCACTGTTTCCTTGCCAGCCAACACTGCTGCTTCTTCGTGGCGGTTGGAACGATCTAGATTATTATCCCCATGCCAGTTGTGAATGCGTTTAAAGAATCGCAAACGTTTTGTTAGTTTCGTATCTAAAATGGATAGCACTTGAGCACCATCATAGACAGTCACCTTGTCTTGTCCCTTGCTTTGTAACGCAGTCAATAACTCATCCATTGTAATGCCATGGATTGGTTTTGCTGTAATGTGTGACACTACCGCAGAAGGAGTCACAGAATCATGACCTTTCACAGCATGAGACAATTCTTCTAATGTGATGCCTTGCATAGATGTGCTCGCCATGGCTGGCGTCGGTTGTACTCCATCAATCGTATGTACTAGGCCGTCAATGGCTTCTTTTGTTTCTGGCATAGTCGCTAATAAATGGTAGCCCTTCGCCACTTCCGTTACCTCGGATGGATGTTGACGAGCGAAAATGTCCTCGCTCATACCGAAACTTGCGCCTACTGTCAGCAATAATGCTGTTGATAATACTAAACGTTTCAAAATTCTATCTCCTATATAAATTACTGAATCATATTCTACTCAATCTATCTTTTATTATATCATACCTTATAGATTTAAAGGAGCCACAACACCCACTTAGGTTTGTTATGGCTCCTTTGTTATCGAGCATCTACATACTCTACACTAGTTCATCTTATTTTAATACATGATCTAGTTCTTTATTTGTTTCTTTTGCTGTTTGTTTTGCTGTATACCAAACAAGTTCATTGATATAGAAACGAAGTTCTTCTTGATCCACAGTGAACGCTTGTTTAGCTGCTGCTTGTGACAACGCATTCACAATGTCTTCACCAGTTGTTGCTTCACCTTTTTGGTCAAGCACGGCTTTCACATTGTCCAATGCGTCTTGACGTACACCACGCAATACATTCCAGCCATAGCTGTTGCTATATCCATTCACCGCTTCTGTCGCCTGTTCGTTATGTTTGTTCAAGAACACTTGATAGTTCGCAGTGTGTTCGTATTTATTGTCCCCATTCCAATTATGAGCACGTTTAAAGAACTCCACGCGATTAGTCAAGTTGCGATCTAAAACACGCAAGAAATCACGGTTCACATCATGGTCCGCAAAGCGATGTTGACGATCTGTCAAACGCTCACCACGCTCATGACGAGCTACTAAATCTGCCTGCACCGCATGGGCACGATCTAATGTCATACCTAATTCTTGTAATGCAGATGCCGTTTCTGGTGTCACTGCTTCCACTTCATATCCCACCGCTGGTGTTACGATATTGCCTGGGTTCTTTTGATCGAACAACACATCTCCCATAGCAAAACCAGATGTTGTGGCAGCTAATAATACTGCCGTTACTACTAATTTTTTCATGCCTATATCTCCTATACAAATTCTACTTACTAAAATTATCTCATCTAGATATACTATCTAATCTTTATCACACATTGTACTATATTGTTTTTATTTTGTATACCATAGACCCTGTGAAAGCCGAAGCTTTCACAAAATCTACTCGTATTGGTTAGTAAAAATTAACCTTTTTTTACATATTTAAGTACTTCTGCCAATTGCGCTTTCAACTCATTAATTTCGTCTTTTTGCAATTGATTTTGTGCTTCTAAGGCAGATACTTTATCTTGTAATGTATAAGAAGAGCTAATAGGACCTTGACGATATGCATCTTTCACCGCTGTTTCATCAGCACGAGAACCGAACTTCCAGCTAACGCCTGCATTTGCCATCAATTCATCATGATTGCTGCCGATAGATGCGCCTGCATGGAATAATAGAGACTCATTTTTATAGTGTGCAATACCTAATGCCAATGCAGTTTGACCTTTGTAGGTACCTACGCCAGCCATCACTGTAGTTGGTTCCAATGGATCATATTGTAAATGACGTAATCCAGCCATCGCAGCAGATTGAGCACCTAAACGATTAACACGGCTATCCACATTAGTTGCGTAATTTGCAATTCCTTTCAACTGTGACACATTCACTGCATCAGTATCGTTTTGACCTGCCGCTACATTAGTAACCTTCGTATTGCCAGCATTGATACCATCTTTGCCGATTGTCACTGTTGCTTTTGTGCCATCAGCTTGTTTGTTTTCTACAGTTAATCCATCGCCATTGATTGTTAATGTAGTGCCAGCTCCATCTGCTGTTGCTGCATTTGTAATCGACGTAATACCAGTTAATGTAGGTTTTAACGATACGTTCAATGTATCTGGATTGGTAGCATCTTTTTTCACAGTGATATTGTTATCGCCATGAATTTTTAATGTGTCACCCAATTTACGTTTCACTGTATCATTTGCTGTATCGCCTTCAAACGTAAGACCTTTTTCAAGGATCGCATTCGCAGTGTTATGTAAATCTGTTACGTTTACCGCAGAGTTATTAACTGTATTGCCTTCTTTGGCCTCTTTTAATTTAGCTAAGTAATCTACACCTTCAGCTGGTTTATCTAACGCAGACGCCACATTATCTAATGTCATTGGAGCACCCGCATTCAATTTTGTATGAACTGCTCCAGAAACTTCTGCCCCATTTTTATCTACAAATTGACCCTTTGTTGTTTTGAACACTTGGTTGCCATCTTTGTCTACAAAGATAGTTGGATTCGTTACACGTTCGTTGAATAATTGGCTACCGTTAACAGCATCTTTGGATGTTTCGGATACAGTACCATCTGCAATATTAGATAATTTATTTTGTGCACCTTTAGTTGTTCCATCTGGAGATACTAGGCTTACGGTCACATCCTTTGTAGCAACTGCTGTAGCACCTGCTTTTGGAGCTCCATTTGGTTCTACTTGATCCGCTTTGTAGTAGTTGCCATCGTTTGCTTTCACTAAACGATCACCTGTAGCATTTGTAAATACTACTGTACCAGCTTCGCCGTTACGAAGGGCATTGACTTTAGATGTTAAGTCTTTACCGTTTAAGCCATCTTTGCCAGTTGGACCTTCTTTACCTGCTGTACCCGCTACGGCTACACCATCTTGACCTGCACCCGCTTTGCCATCACGTCCATCAGAAGCTGTGTTACCAATATTAGCTGCATCATCTAATGTTTTACGTTCTGCTTTTTCTAAGCCAATCGTAATCGTACCGTTTTTATCAGTTTCAACAACCACACCAGCTTTAGGTCTTAATCCGTCAGTATCTTTAGTAGGACTATCTTGACCTGCTGGTAAATTAGTTGGTGCTACTGTACCTGTACCGGCTTTGAAAGTAATTACTTTATTTCTCGGTATTACTGTATGGCCAGTTCCAGTACCATCATCAACATGTAAATTCCATGCTTGATTATCTACATATTCTTTAGTAGCTACATCTGAATTCTCTGTTGGTTCTGCCACGTTTGTAATTTTTTTACCACCAGCATCGATACCATCTTTGCCGATTTTCACTGTTGCTTTTGTGCCATCAGCTTGTTTGTTTTCTACCGTTAACGCATCGCCATCGATTGTCAATGTAGTGCTTGCTACTTTTGCATCAGGTTGTGCCGGATCTACTGGAGCTGCATTTGTAATCGATGTAATATTTTTTAAATCTTTTACTAAACCGATTTCTAGTTTACCATCAACATTTTTAGTGCGGATGTTGTTAGCTGCTGTTGCTGCATCAGATGCTACTGTACCTTCACCTACGATGTCAAGTTTTTCACCTAAGTTCTTATGAATCTCATCGCCTGCATTGCCTTTGAAAGTCAAGCCTTTTTCAACGATCGCATTCGCAGTGTTATGTAAATCTGTTACGTTAGTAGCTGCATTTTTAACTGGGCTATTATCTTTAGCCGCTTCTTTTAATTTTTCTAATGTATCTGTACCTGCTAGTGGTGTAACAACAGAAGAAATATTATTTAATACAGTTGTACCATTTGTTGTAGTACCATCTGGATTTACTAGACGTGCTTCTGGTGTCACGGCTACTGCATCATCTGCTTTTGTGCCATCTGCATTGACCTTACCCACTGGATAGTACTTACCATCATTAGCTTTCACTACACGTTCGCCAGCCTCATTTGTGTACACTACTGTACCAGCTTCGCCGTTACGAAGTGCGTTTACTTTAGATGTTAAGTCTTTACCGTTTAAGCCATCTTTACCTGTTGGGCCTTGTGCACCTGCTGTACCATCTACGTTTGCACCATCTTGACCTGCACCAGCTTTACCATCACGTCCGTCAGAACCTGTATTACCAATGTTAGCTGCCTTATCTAATGTTTTACGATCTGCTTCTTCTAAGCCAATCGTAATTGTACCGTTTTTATCAGTTTCAACAACCACACCAGTTTTAGGTCTTAATCCGTCAGTATCTTTAGTAGGACTATCTTGACCTGCTGGTAAATCAGTTGGTGCTATTGTACCAGTACCCGCTTTGAAAGTAATTACTTTGTCTTTCGGTATTACTGTATGGCCAGTTCCAGTACCATCATCAACATGTAAATCCCAAGCGTGATCATCTACATATTTTTTAGTAGCTACATCTTTGTCATCTGTTGGATCTTCCACGTTAGTGATTTTTTTACCACCCGCGTCGATACCATCTTTGCCGATTGTCACTGTTGCTTTTGTGCCATCAGCTTGTTTGTTTTCTACAGTTAATGCATCGCCACCGATTGTCAATGTAGTGCTTGCTACTTTTGCATCAGGTTGTGCTGGATCTACTGGAGCTGCATTTGTAATAGATGTAATATTTTTTAAATCTTTTACTAAACCAATTTCTAGTTTACCATCAACATTTTTAGTACGGATGTTGTTGGCAGCTGTTGCTGCATCAGCGGCTACAGTGCCTTCGCCTACGATGTCCAATTTTGCGCCTAAGTCTTTATGAATTGCATCGCCTAGGTTACCTTGGAAATCAAGACCTTTTGTGACAAGAGCATTCGCTGTGTTATGTAAATCTGTTACATTCACCGCAGAGTTAGCTACTTTGCTATCGGTTTTTGCGCCTTCTGCTAATTTATCTAGATATGTATTACCTGTTAAATCTTTTATAGCAGATGCTACGTTATCCAATGTCATTGGTTTTTCAGCATTCACTTTTGTATGAATCTTAGCTAACTCATCAGCATCAGTAATTTCTGCACCATCTTTAGTAGTAAATTTACCGTCTGCATTTTTGAATACTTGGTTACCATCTTTGTCTACGAAGATCACAGGACTTGTTACACGTTCGTTGAACAATTGGCTACCGTTCACTGCGTCTCTAGATGTAGCAGACACTGTTCCAGGAGCAATGTTAGATAATTTATTTCCATCACCAGCTGTTGTACCATCTGGAGATATTAGGCTAGCAATTACCTCTTTGGTAGGAACCGCAGTTGCTCCTGGTTTTTTCTCTCCATTAAGCTCTACTTCATCAGCTTTATAGTACTTACCATCGTTTGCTTTCACAAGACGATCGCCTGCTGCATTTGTGTACACTACTATACCAGATTCGCCGTTACGAAGTGCATTCACTTTAGTAGTTACGTCTTTACCGTTTAAGCCATCTTTACTAGTTAAGCCTGTTGCACCTGCTGTACCAGCCACCGCTGTGCCTTGTCCATTGGCACCTGTTTGACCATCACGTCCATCAGAACTTGTGTTACCAATATTCGCTGCCTTGTCTAATGTGGCACGAGTCGCTTTATCTAGACCAACTGTGATATTACCTTGATCATCCTTAGTGATTAAAAGACCTTTTTTAGGAGTTGCTTCATCATCACTTGTATCTGCACTAGCTTTTAATGTAATCGCTTTGTTTTTTGGTGCTACAGCTTCTGCTGGATTATCGCCATTTTGAACTTTTAAGCCCCATTTTTGAGCATCTACATATTCTTTATTGGCTGCATCTTTGTCATTTGTTGGTTCTGCCACGTTAGTAATTGCTTTACCACCAGCATCGATACCATCTTTGCCGATTGTCACTGTTGCTGTATCAGCACCGTTTTTGTTCACTACGGATAGCTTATCGCCATCGATAGTTAATTTCGTACCATCTCCATCTGCTGTTGTTGCATTTGTAATCGACGTAATACCAGTCAATGTAGGTTTTAATGCTACATTCAATGTATCTGCATTAACAGCATCTTTCGTTACAGTGATATTATTCACGCCATGGATTTTTAATGTTTCACCCAATTTGCGTTCGATTTTATCGTTCGTATCATTGTCGCCGATGAACGTAATTGGTTTATCCAGAATTGCCGTTGTTGCTGCATGTAAATCTGTTACATTCACTGCAGAGTTAGCCACTTTGCTATCTTGTTTTGCACCTTCTGCTAATTTATCTAAGTATGTAGTACCTGTTAGATCTTTTACAGCAGATGCCACATTATCCAATGTCATTGGTTTGTCAGCATTCACTTTTGTATGAATCTTAGCTAACTCATCAGCATCAGTAATTTCTACACCATCTTTAGTAGTAAATTTACCGTCTGCATTTTTGAATACTTGGTTACCATCTTTGTCTACGAAGATTACTGGACTTGTTACACGTTCGTTGAACAATTGGCTACCGTTCACTGCGTCTTTAGACGTAGCAGACACTGTTCCAGGAGCAATATTGGATAATTTACTTCCATCACCAGCTGTTGTTCCATCTGGATTTACTAGACGTGCTTCTGGTGTCACGGCTACTGCATCGTCTGCTTTTGTGCCATCTGCATTGACCTTACCTGCTGGATAGTACTTACCATCGTTAGCTTTCACTACACGTTCGCCAGCCTCATTTGTGTACACTACTGTACCAGCTTCGCCATTACGAAGTGCGTTTACTTTAGATGTTAAGTCTTTACCATTTAAGCCATCTTTACCTGTTGGGCCTTGTGCACCTGCTGCACCAGCTACAACACCAGTTGCATTTTTGCCTGCTTGTCCATCACGTCCGTCAGAACCTGTGTTACCAAGGTTAGCTGCATTGTCTAATGTAGTACGATCTGCTTTTTCTAAGCCAAGTGTGATGTTGCCTTGATCGTCCTTGGCAATTACAAGACCTTTTTTAGGTTTTGTTGCATCATCACTTGTATCTGCGCTAGCCTTTAATGTAATCGCTTTATCTTTCGCTGTTACAGCTTCCGCTGGATTGTCGCCATTTTGAACTTTTAAGCCCCAAACTTTAGAATCTACATATTCTTTATTGGCTGCATCTTTATCACCTGTTGGATCTGCCACGTTAGTGATTGTTTTACCACCAGCATCGATACCATCTTTGCCGATTTTCACTGTTGATGTTGCACCATCAGCTTGTTTGTTTTCTACAGTTAATGCATCGCTACCGATTGTTAATGTAGTGCTTGCTACTTTTGCATCAGGTTGTGCTGGATCTACTGGAGCTGCATTTGTAATAGACGTAATGCCAGTTAATGCTGGGTTTACATTGTACTTGTAAGGGGTAGCCGCTGTGCCATCACCTTCAACAGTTGTGTTCGTACCATTTGCAAAGTTTGGTTGTGCTGCATTAGCAGAAATAGTGTATGTTTTCTTACCTGTTGCTGCATCTTCGCTGGAAGTAACTGTAACGCCATTACCTTGTACGACTTCTGTACCTAATCCAGTTATTACTTTTTTACCATCATCTGTGATGTTGGATAAGTTTTTATTCGCCAATGGACTTGTTGCATTAGTGATTGCTGTGTTAACTACGCCTGCTGTTGCAAGTTTATTTGCATCGTCAGCTTTTGTAATATCCGTAGCCACTACAGGTGTAACTGTAATATCACCGTTATTGTTAGCAACAGTTAATTTGTCCTCATCACCAGAAGCAACAGATTTAAGAGAACTTAATCCAGTAATTTTTGCTTTGTCTGTTGTGTCGTTACCGTCACCATCTACATATGTTAATGTAACAGTACCGTTCTCCACTGTATAATCACCTGGTTTAATATGACGTTCTGCTGTTTTATCTAACTTCTCTTTAACTGTTTCATTTGTTTCATGTAACTGTTTACCTGTTACAGCATCAGTAGAATTTTCTGATACATCACCTTCTTTTAGGTTAGTGATTTTTTTACCACCTACATTAACACCATCATCGTTGATCGCAACAGTTGTTGCGCCACCATTCAATGTCAATGTATCACCAGTGATAGATGTAATACCTGTTAAGGCTGGGTTTACATTATATTTGTAAGGGCTGTTTTCTGTGCCATCGCCCTCAACAGTTGTATTCGTTCCATTTTCAAATTTAGACGGAGCCGCTCCACCGCCACCGCCGGCAGCATTTTTAAGTTCCTCTTTTAAAGAGTCACTTAATTTTAATTTATACCTACGGGTGACACCGTTTTCTTCGCTTTTTTCAGCATTTTCACTTTCACCTTTATCAACAACAATGTCGCCACTATCCTCTATAACAGTATCATTAGCTTTTACAATGAAATTGTTAAACGTTGCCTCGTCCCCATTAAAATCTTCTGCTTTAAAAGTATTCGTTGTAACACTTACATTATTACCTGCTTGCACATGATAAAGAGGAATATTTATTTTATCCGTATCTTGATCATGGGGTACTTCCGTATATATTGGAGGATTAAAGTCATCTGGTAAATTAGGATCCGTATCAGATGCCGTCACACTAGCCATCACCCATGGTGCACTAGGGCTGAATGACGTCGCTACTGTCGCTGCCGTTGCAGCCAACAATGCAATACCGTATTTTTTACGTTTTTTTGATATTCTTTCTTTCATAACTTACATTCCTTTGTTATTACATTACACATTGCCACTATGACGGATACTATCCAACAACTTTCATACTTTATACTTACGTATCAAATCATCATAATGAATGTAAATACCCGTTTAGTTTGCATATCTATATTTTTAAATGTACATCTATTATAATGTATAATATCTAATTAATGCAACAGCAAATATTGATATATTTCGATATTTTATCCTACTCCCCCCCCCATTTTAAACAAATTGAATATTTTTTATTCATCCTACGAAACCTTCGCAAACACCAGAAGAGCCATCAACGTCTGCTAGCGTTAGACTCATCTCAGAAGAATAAAAAGAAATGGCCTATAAACCTATTACCAAGCCGCACAGCAAACCAAGCAAAGCGCAAGTTTGCAAATGACACAGCCCCTGAGGAACGCCATTACGAGTAGTGGCCTTTGTGGCGTTCCTTAACTACCTAAATCATACAAATGCAAGAAGAGCACGACATGTTCCGGAGCAAACCTAACCACTGTATCAGTTTGCGTAGGAATATGTCGTGCTCTTCCCTTATGCTAATCTAGAACGCCACAAGGCTACATAGCGTCACAAGTGACAATTGTATTTAACTCTGAACTATGCTATACTTGGAGTATCAAAAAGAGAGCCATTAACGTGTCGTTGGCGTTAGGCTCATCTCGAAACAACAAAATGTGATGATGCCTAACGTGTATAAGTACTGGTTATACACGTTAGGCATTTTCATTGTCTATTTAAATAGATCTTTAAACAGGTCAATGATACTTACTATTACAGAAATTAGATAAAGCAATAAAGTATACTTTTCATACTTTCTCATAGTATCACCTCCCCCTATATTAGGAAGAGACGAGCCTAACTCACGTTAGTGACTCTCATACCACCATTACACACCTAACTATACAATATGAAAAATAACAACCTTATGAATATCATTCTGAAGAACGCCGTTACGAGTAGTAGCATTTGTAATATTCCTGCAACCTGTGATATAATTAAGACAACAAAAGAAGAGCCATCGACGTGTAGCTAGCGTTAGGCTCATCTCAGAAGAATAAAGAGAAATGGCCTAACGTGTATAAGTACTGCGAATACTTATTGTTACGTTAGGCTTTTCATTTCTATTGAAAGAAACGATAAATATCTATAATCAACTTCAAAAACTTTATCAATAAAGATAACTTTCTAAAATTTTTCATAGAAATCACCTCCTCCCATACTAGGAAGAGATGAGCCTAACAACACGTCGATGGCTCTTACAGTTTTTATTATAGCATAATCTATTCATACTGTTTATATGAAAATAATACCATGCCGAACAGCAAACTAAGCAAAGCGCAAGTTTGCAACTGACACCGCCACAAGTACCCTTCCCCTGAGGAACGCCGTTATGAGTAGTAGCCTTTGTGGCGTTCTCTTACTACCTAACTCATACAAACACAAGAAGAGCACGGTGTGCCCCGAACAAACATTATGAAATACCGTTTGTGAGGGGTATACCGTGCTCTTCCCTTTGCCCTATTCAGTTAGGAACGCTACAAGGCTACATAGCGTCACAAGAGACGACCTATTTTTTGATCCAAGGCATCAATTTACGTAATTCGCCGCCCACTTCTTCTACTTGATGTGCTGCAGATTGTTTACGTTGTTCGTTAAGGTATGGGTAACCCGCTGCATAGTCACCAAGGAATTGATCAGCAAATTTGCCGTCTTGAATATCTTTCAATACACCACGCATAGCTTCTTTCGCTGCTGCTGGGATTACTTTTGGTCCTGTAATATAGTCACCAAACTCAGCTGTGTTGGAGATGGATTTACGCATTGTTTCGAAACCACCTTCGTAGATCAAGTCGATGATTAATTTCATTTCATGAACACATTCAAAGTATGCATTAACTGGATTGTAGCCAGCTTCTACCAATACTTCGAAACCAGTTTGCATCAACGCACATACGCCGCCGCAAAGTACTGCTTGTTCACCGAATAAGTCAGTTTCAGTTTCTTGACGGAAGTCAGTTTCCAAAATACCGGAACGGCCACCACCTACACCAGATGCCCATGCCAATGCCACTTCTTTAGTGTCTCCGCTTGGATCTGCGTATACAGCATACAAGCAAGGAACGCCAGAACCTTCTTGGAATGTACGACGTACTAAGTGACCAGGACCTTTAGGAGCAACCATAAATACGTTTACGTCAGCAGATGGTTTAATTTTACCGAAATGAATGTTGAAACCATGAGCAAATGCCAAGTACGCACCTTGTTTAAGGTTAGGAGCGATGGATTTTTCATAAGTTTCTGCTTGCAATTCATCTGGAATCAAGATCATCACAACGTCTGCACCTTTTACAGCCTCGCCTGTTTCTTTTACTACGAAACCAGCTTCTTCTGCTTCTTTCCAAGATTTGGAACCTTCACGAAGACCGATTTGTACGTCCATGCCGCTTTCTTTCAAGTTCAACGCATGCGCATGACCTTGGGAACCGTAGCCAAGAACTGTAATTTTTTTACCTACTAATGCTTGTAGATTGCAATCTGCATCATAAAATACTTGTGTGCCTAAAATGTTACCTGCCATTGTGATAACCTCCTACTTTGTAATACATGTGTTAATGTTTATAATTTACTAGATTTTCTAGTGAAATTCAACTGATTTTCAGCCTTTCGGCTTACGGATTTACCATACTTAGTATGATAAATTGGTATGATTAAAAATATCTTTGTACACTCTATAAAAACATTTTATGAAAGCACTTGCAGCCAAGGTCGATCTTGGACCCAAGTTACTTTCACAGACAAACCATAGAGCGCCGATAAAATCTCATCGGTAATGACCTCTCGTTTCGGCCCCGATTGAAAGATTTTGCCTTCTTTTAATAGTGCCACATGGGTCACTGTGGGAAGGATTTCCTCGATTTGGTGCGTCACATAGATAAACGGACAAGGCCTGTCCTGAGTCTCACGTTGATTGAGATGACGGAGCAATTGTTCTCGGCTCGGTACGTCTAACCCATTGCATGGTTCGTCTAAGATGAGCAAGTCCGGACTCGTCATCAAAGCACGACCAATGAGAGCTCGTCGCTGTTCACCGGTAGATAATAACCCAAACTGACGATGCTGTACATACTGCAAGCCCATATCTGCTAGGACCGTATCACAGCGTTGTTCTTCTTCCTCTGTCACCTCTCGATACACACCGATAGTGCCATGCGCTCCAGATAGCAAAATTTGTCGCACTGTTTCGTCTCTCATCGTTCGTTCAAATTGCCCTAAGGTAGAGCTGACGAATCCGATGCGATCTTTCACGTCTTTCCACACGCATTGGCCAAAGGTATGCCCTAGGACACGCACCTCACCACGGGTGGCACAGGTATAGGCCATAATCATGCCTAGCAAGGTAGACTTACCTGCCCCATTGAGACCCAATAGCGCCCAATTTTCCCCTGTGTTCACATGCCAGTCCACACCTTGCAAAATCGCTTCTCCATTGCGGACGAAGGTCACTCCTTCGTAATGTAACAACTCGCCTTGTTTTGGTATAGTCATTACATTTTTTCTCCACGGCTCATAGCGGTGCAACCTGTTTTCGCAATTTCTAGAATGCCATATTCTTTCATAATTTCTATGAAAGCATCGAGTTTCTGTGTTTCCCCTGTAATTTCTATAACGATAGAGCTAGGTCCTACGTCGAGTACATTGCCACGGTACACATCTGCTAATTGGATGATTTGTGGTCGTACCGACACGTCAGCTTTTACCTTGATGAGCATCAATTCACGGCGCACCACTTGTTCTGGAGAGAACACTTTCACTTTGATGGCATCCACTAGTTTGTAGATTTGTTTTTGGATTTGGTCCAATTGCACTTCGTCTGTTTCCACCGTTAAGGTAATCCGAGCTTGATCCTTTGGAATGGAAATGCCCGATGTCATTTGGGTCACGGAATAGCCACGACGATTGAACAAGGACAAGATTCTAGCCCCGATGCCTGGTTTGTTTTTTGTAATCACTAACACTTGGTGTTGTTGTACTTTACTCATTGTCAGGGCCTCCTTTCAATCCCATCATATCTTTGGCTGTGCAACCGGCTGGAATCATTGGGAATACATTTTCTTCTCGTTCTACCACGCAGTTAATCACCACTGGCTCGTCAGATAGGATCAGGTCTCGCAATTGGCTGCGCAACTCTTCGATGGTGGATAATGTCACACCTTGTACGCCATAGGCTTTTGCCAAGGTTTCAAAGTCTGGGTTCACCTCTAAGTCTACAAAGGAATAGCGACGTTGATTAAACAACTCTTGCCATTGACGAACCATGCCCAAGAAACCGTTGTTGATGATGACCACTTTTACAGGGATATTATACGCTTTCAATAAGAGCAATTCTTGGCTGTTCATTTGTAAGCCCCCATCACCTGTGATGAGTACTACCTTTTTATCTGGTTGTGCCACTTGTGCACCGATGGCCGCTGGCAAACCAAAGCCCATCGTACCGGCACCACCGGACGTGATGATCGTATTCGGCTTGGAGAAAGTAATGAATTGAGACGCCCACATTTGATGTTGTCCCACGTCGGTCACAACGATGGCGTTGCCTTTCACAATATTGTCGATTTCTTGAATCACCTTTTGTGGTAATAAAGAATTTCCCTCATGAGGTCGCACTCGAATTGGATATTCTTCACGCCATTCACGGATGCGTTCCAACCAACTTTCATGCGTTTGTGGAGTCAACTCATGATTTATTTCATTCAATACATGTTTCAAATCCCCAACGATAGGTATATCGATAAGTTTATTTTTACCAATTTCAGCTGGGTCAATATCTACGTGAATGATGGTAGCATCTTTGCAGAACTCCTTCGGTACCCCTGCAATGCGATCGTCGAAACGAATCCCTAATGCTAACACTACATCTGCTTCATTCACAGCATAGTTAGCATACACTGTACCATGCATGCCTAACATACCTAGCGATAATTGGTGTTCTCCTGGAAAGGACCCTAAGCCCAATAAGGTATTCACTACTGGAACTTGGCATGTAGTCGCTAATTTGTAAAGTTCTTCTGTAGCATTCGATAATAGTACCCCATGACCTGCTATGATAAGCGGTCGTTTCGCACCTTTCAATAGATCGATAGCTTTCTTGATTTGTTTTGGATGTCCAATGTAATTCGGATCATAGCCTTCGATAGAAATTGGTTCATTAAAAATAGCTTCAAATTCTTCATAAGAAATGACATCTAATTGCGCATCTCGTGTGATATCTACCAGCACGGGACCTGGTCGACCAGTAGTCGCTAAGTAGTACGCTTCTTTCACAGTGCGTATCATGTCTCGAATATCTTTCACCAAGTAGTTATTTTTTGTCACCGGCATGGTAATACCCACAATATCCGATTCTTGAAATGCATCTTTTCCTAGCAAGTGGCTGCACACCTGACCTGTAATGGCCAAGAGAGGAATAGAATCCATATGCGCCGTCATAATACCTGTCACTAGGTTCGTCGCCCCTGGACCAGATGTGGCTAGGCAAACACCACATTTACCAGACGCACGAGCATAGCCGTCCGCTTCATGGGCCGCCCCTTGTTCATGACGTGCTAAGTAATGGTTAATACCCTCGAAATCATAAATTTCATTGTATATAGGAATTACGGCGCCGCCGGGATAGCCAAATATATCTGTCACTCCCAAGCGCTTCAATGTTTCTAGGAGTATGCGAGCTCCTCGAATCATCTTCTGTTCACTCATAGTTTATCCTCTTTCTATATCCATTCTATTCATTAGTCATGTTCATTAAATTCATTAGAACTGATACGGTGAATCGTATATCCACGGTCCGCCATGGCAGCCGTAATTTTCTTGATATGATCTTCTCCGTTCGTTTCTACGGTCACCACCAACTCCACTTCATGGAATCGGTCTAGGTTTTTAAACTGATTATGTTCTAATTTGATGACATTCGCATTTTGTTCTGCTAAGATTTCAGACACCGCCACTAATTGGCCTGGTTTATCTGATAAATTCACAGCAAATGTGAAAATACGGCCCCGTACAACTAAGCCTTTAGTAATCATGGACGCAATGGTTAATACATCGATATTGCCACCGCTTAAAATGCTGACTACTGTTTTGCCTCGCACCCGCAGTTTTTTCAATCCTGCCACTGAAAGTAACCCTGCATTTTCACCGATGATTTTATGTTTTTCTGCCAATAACAGGAAAGCTTCCATCAGTTCATAGTCGGATACGGTTACAATTTCATCTACATAATTTTGGATGTATTCCAAATTCTTGGAACCGATTAATTTTACAGCCGCTCCATCTGCAATAGTACTTACAGATGGTAAGTTCACAGGCTTTCCTTCTGCTACCGCTGCTTTTGCACTGGCTGCGCCTTCTGGTTCTACACCGATGATCTTCACTTGTGGATTTTTCAGCTTCGCTGCTGCTGCCACACCGGAGATCAATCCGCCACCACCAATTGGTACTAAGATAATATCTGCATTTGGCAATTCTTCTAAAATTTCTAAGGCAATCGTTCCTTGCCCTTCGATGACATCTTCATCATCGAAAGGATGGACGAACACATAACCGTGCTTTTCTTGTAGTTCACAAGCCTTTTCATAGGCTTCGTCATAGACTTCGCCAGCGAGCACTACTTCGGCTCCGTATTGGCGTGTGGCCTCTACTTTAATGAGCGGTGTATGGCGTGGCATGACGATGACTGCTTTAATACCTAAGCGTTGGGCTGCCAGTGCCACCCCTTGTGCATGATTGCCGGCAGAGGCGGCGATAACGCCACACGCCTTTTCTGCTTCTGTTAGTTTAGAAATTTTATTGTACGCGCCCCGTAATTTGAAAGACCCTGTGCGCTGTAAATTTTCCGGTTTAATATATACATCATTGCCTGTTTCTTGGGAGTACACAGAGCTATGAATTAATTTTGTTTTCACGGCGATGGTAGCAAGTCTCTCCCTAGCCTCCATGAAATCGTATAATTTATGCATATAAACGTCCTTTCCTAAGTATGTATTCTATCTACGAACCTGTACTTCCCTCATAGATATGTCTATCCCGACTGCGTTCCCTCTTATGCTTCGTCTAGGATTTCGATCGCACCTTGTGCCGCAGAGGATACATGCATAGCATATTTTTTCAAGTATCCTGTAACATCTGATTTGTACGGTGCTAAATTTGCTTTTCTTCGTGCAATTTCTTCCTCTGAAAGTTTCACATTCAAGGAACGATTTGGAATGTCGATTTCGATGATATCTCCATCTTCTACGATGGCAATCGTTCCACCGGAAGCTGCTTCTGGAGATACGTGACCAATGGATGCGCCACGAGTCGCACCAGAGAAACGGCCATCTGTAATCAAGGCTACGTCTTTACCAAGACCCATACCTGTGATTGTCGCTGTTGGTGTCAACATTTCACGCATACCTGGACCACCTTTTGGACCTTCGTAGCGAATGATGACTACATCGCCTTTTACAATTTTGTGACCCATGATTGCTTCAACTGCTTCTTCTTCGCTGTTGAATACTTTCGCTGGGCCAGAGTGAACTAACATTTCTGGGTCTACGGCACCTTCTTTGACAACGGAACCGTCGGGAGCTAAATTACCTTTCAATACAGCGATACCACCTGTGGTGTATACTGGGTCGCTCCAAGGATGAATGACATCTTCGTCTAGGACTTTCACAGTTTTAGCAATCGTACCTTGGTCCACCAAGCTCACAGATTTCGCACTTTCATGCAAGTGACCTTGTTCTTGTAAACGATGCATTACCGCATACACACCGCCTGCAGCATGTAAATCTTCGATGAAATATTTACCAGATGGAGACAATTTAGCCAATTGTGGTGTATCCCCTGCAATGCGGTTGAAATCATCCAATGTTAAGGATACGCCCGCTTCATGAGCGATGGCTGGTAAATGTAATGCTGTGTTGGAAGAACCGCCCAATGCCATATCCACGGCTACCGCATTTTCAAAAGCTTCTTTCGTCAATACATCTTTTGGACGTAATCCTTCTTGTAACACTTCCATCACTTGCATACCTGCACGTTTTGCTAGACGCAAACGCTCGGAGTAAACCGCTGGAATCGTACCATTTCCTGGTAATGCCATACCCAATGCTTCTGTTAAACAGTTCATGGTGTTCGCTGTATACATACCAGAGCAAGATCCGCAAGTTGGACATGCTACGTTTTCAATATGTTCTAATTCTTCTTCAGAAATGAGGCCTGCTTCAAATTTACCTACCGCTTCAAATACATCGGATAAACCGATTTTTTTACCATTATGCACGCCTGCTAGCATAGCACCACCAGAGACAAACACGGATGGTAAGTTCAAACGAGCGGCCGCAATCAACATACCTGGTACCACTTTATCACAGTTAGGAATGAATACCATCGCATCGAATGGTGTGGCCATGGCAGAAGCCTCGATAGAGTCAGCGATAATATTGCGTGTCACCAAGGAATATTTCATACCGATGTGGTTCATCGCCAATCCATCACAAATACCGATAGTATTAAATTCCATAGGAATACCGCCAGCCTCGCGGATGCCATCTTTCACAGACTGTACAAGATTTTTTAAATGCACATGACCTGGAATGATTTCGTTGAAAGAATTGGCAATACCGATGATTGGTTTTCCAATTTCCTCATTAATGAATCCTAATGCTTTTAATAATGAACGATGTGGAGCTCTTGTTGCTCCTTTGGCTACTCTATCACTGCGTACCATATGATGATCCTTTCTACTTATATAAATATAATTTATAACACTTGTTATAGATATAAAAAAGGGCGATCCCTAGGGAATCGCCTTTTAATATATATGTATGCACGTTAATCAAATAGACTACAACAACCTAGATTCCTTATGCTGTATACAAAGAAACCTAAGATGGTAGCTCTACCGAAGAAAAGGCGACCTCTATGGAATTGTTAGTTCTAATGACGTTCACTACTAGGAACAGGACGAGCACGAGAATTGCTAACAATACCATGATAATCTCCTTTCTGTACGATATGCGTACGAATCTTAACTATAAGTGTAATACTTTAAAAATAAAATAACTGTCTACTATTGTAACACCTTTGTCCACTGTGCGCAAGTACATATCTATATTTTTTTACTCTTTCAGATGTGTTATTTTCCACAATTTGTTATACTATAAGTGTTACTTCCCCTATACTGGTAACAGAGAGGGGGTGTTTGCAATTGGATCTATTTCTCAATTTCCTTATTTCTGTTGTGGCAGGTATAGTCAGCAACTATATTTGCAAGTGGCTAAACAGAAATAAACGAAGTAACTAGCCCAACAAGAGATAGCTCTCTATAAAAAGCAAAACCCCACGGTCCGCCAACCGTGGGGTTTTTTTGCTTGCAATTGGAAAGTCCTCAATTTCATTCCATCTCCATTATATCACTTTCCTAGTATATTTTCTAGTATATAAGAAACACCCAGGTCTCGCCACCTGGGTGTTTTTTGTGAACCTAATGCTAATTATTTTCACACTTTTTTCGCTTGCCCATATTATATCATAATTACAAAGAAATTAAAACCCCACGGTTAGCGGACTGTGGGGTTTCTTTTGCTTGTAAATGGAGGTCATCAACTTTTCCGTTCTAATTATATCATAGGTTAATAAAAATTTAAATCTTACTCCCCTAAAAAGCGTTTTGCTTCGCAGTAATTTACAATACCTTCTACTACTTTTTTAGCTTCACGCATAGCCAATACTACGGTAGCTGGTTTATGCACTACGTCACCACCTGCAAATACGCCTTGACGACTCGTCATACCATATGGCATATCTCGTGTCACTACATAGCCAGACTCATTCACTTCAATGCCATTGCCAGGACCTACTAAGCGTGTATTTGGTTTATGACCGATGGCCACGATAATTTTATCGGCTGGTAATGTAAAGTCTTCGCCAGTGCTTTTCACAGATCCATCTTCTTGTAATTCTTGTCGTGTAAATGTCAACCCTTCCACGATATCTGAACCTGTCACTTCTTTTGGAGCGGCTAAGAATTCAAAATGAACGCCTTCTTCTTTTGCTTCTTCAAACTCAGTTGGATTCGCTGGCATTTGCTCTTGTCCACGACGGTACGTCACAGTGACACTTTCAGCACCGAGACGGATACAAGTACGAGCCGCATCCATTGCCACGTTACCAGCACCGATGATGACAACTTTATCACCTTTGTACACAGGAATTAAAGACTCTTCCGCTCTACCATTTTGCACTAATTGTACAGATGTCAACAAAGCCATCGCCTGTAACATACCTGCTTTATCATCACCAGGTAAAGAAATTTCTGCTGGTACATGTGTACCTGTAGCAATAAAGATAGCATCAAAGCCTTCTTCAAATAAAGAATCTAAGTTGCGATCTGGACCGATTGTTACATTACACTCAAAAGTAACACCTAATCGTTCCAAGCTTTGCACTTCACGGCGCACAATTTTTTTACCTAATCGGAACTCAGGAATACCGAATAATAGGATACCACCTGGCTCATCTTGGCGCTCAAACACCGTTACTGCATAGCCTAATTTTGCCATATCTCCAGCCACTGTTAAACCAGCAGGACCAGACCCAATCACAGCAATTTTACCTTGGTCTTTACGGTTTGGTTTCACTTTACGAAGGCTATTGTCACTTTCAAAATCGGCTGCAAAGCGCTCTAATTTACCGATATTAATGGGTTTGTTCGCACGATTTAAAATACACGCTCCTTCACATTGTTTTTCACGAGCACACACACGGCCACACACCGCTGGCAAGCTGCTGCGCTCCGCAATGATATCGTTAGCTAAACCAAAATTACCATGTGCAATGGCTTGTATAAAACGAGGAATTTCATTTTCAATAGGACAACCTGTACGGCATAATGGCTTCGCACAGTTCAAACAACGCTTTGCCTCTGCAAAGGCCTCTTCTATCGTATAATCTTTATCAAATTCTAGTTCATGTCTTAACTCCATAAAGACCTCCTTGCACCACTCTGGTGACACACTTTCCCTTTACATACTCTATTTATAGATTCTTACTTATTTCGATATCATATCTCTAGTATACCATAAGCAACTATACTTCACTGTAACAATGGCTACACCCTTGCTATCTCTATGACTAGAAGTGCTCCTTTTCTTAGTAAAAGTGCTAAAAGATATATCCTATAGTATACCATATGTACGCACAGTGTGTAACTATGTATTTTTATATATTATGCAACAATACCCCTATCGTTTCATTATCGTTGCAACGATACAAAAAAGAGGCCCACCTCATAGGTAGACCTCTATATTCATAATGATTAGTTTGCAGATGTAATGGTTCCTTTGAACGTTTCTGCAATGAATTGTTTGATAGCTTCAGACTGATAGATTTCTGCAATTTTTTTGTATGTTGCATTGTCTTTATCTTGTTCACGAGTCGCTAAGATCATTACAGCCAATGGCTCATCTTTTGGTTCTAAGTACAATCCTTTTTCACCTACGTTGATACCTGCGCTTTGCACATAGTTCATCGGAATTGTCGCCAATGTCACATCATCTAAGCTACGAGGTAATTGTGCGGCCTCAAGTTCTTGGATTTTTAGATTCTTAGGATTTTCCACAATGTCTGCTACTGTGGCTTTAAAGCCAACACCGTCTTTTAATTTGATAAGACCTGCTCGTTGTAATAAGGCTAAGGCACGGCCACCATTGGTTGGATCATTTGGAATGGCTACTGTGTCGCCATCTTTCACATCAATAGGGGATTTCACAGTATTACTGTAGATGCCCATTGGCATTAAAATAGTTTTGCCAATTGGCACGAGTTTAGAATTATTTTGCTTGTTAAAGTTTTCCAAGAACGGCACATGTTGGTACGCATTCAATTGGATGTCTCCATCTGCCAAGGCTTTATCTGGTGTGATGTAATCAGAAAATTCCACCACTTTCAACTGGATGCCTTGTTTTTGTGCTTCCTTCGCTACCGCCTCAGCCACTTGTGCATGAGGACCTGCCGTAGCACCAATTTTAATTTCCTTCGGCGTGTCCTGCGTCGTTGTGGATGTACCACAGCCCGCAATACCTAACGCTAATACACCTACTAATAAGGGCGTGAAAAGTGATTTTAATTTCATACTGCTATCCTTTCATAACTACTCGATATATATTTTTTCTATTGAAAGTTCCCTTTCTCAAGTATTAAGGATATCATAGGTGCTATCTATTGGCTAATACTCGTTTTTACATAGTTATTATAGTTGCTAGTTATAATCATGTATGATATCTACATAAAAACAGAGGTCATCACTCCCTATGGTAGCAATGAGCCTCTGTTTACAGATTATTTGTTTAGCATAGCCAACACTTGATTCAATTTTTGTTCTAATTCAGTATTTTTCTCTTCTAACTGTTGGATGCGCACCTCATAATCGTTGGAAATCATAGGTTTCTTTTCATCTTTACCGATTCTGAAAGAAGCTCCAGCATTCCAAGACAGGGTATGTCCCGCAAGGCTAAGTCCAAAATTATAGAATCTATCTTTATTTGTATAATGACCTATTCCTAATGCCACGCCTTTTGTACCTTTAAATTGGCCTACACCAGCCATGACTTGTGTTCGATCTGTCCCATCATATGGTAGGGCTTTTAAAGCGCCTAAGGCAATGGCAGAGGCCCCTGCAATTTTTGCCGTATCATTTGCCTCTTCTGCCATGGCTTTCACCGTATGAACTTGGCTGACGATGCTTTCTGGTTTTGATCCCGTACCAGCATTCATTTTCTCGATTTCTTCAGGTGTATATCCTAGCGCATTTGTGATGGCTTTCAACTGTTTTACATTGACCGCATCTGTATCTTTGATACCCCCAGCTACATTGACGATTCTTCGTTTCATATCTGGAATATCTAACGTACCATTATCAAATTGCATCGTGTATCCCTCTGTACCTACAGAAACGACGCCTTCTGCTGCTTTCACCGCATCTCCTGAGAAAGCAGATGTACCATCTATAGCAGCACCACGTCCTTCTGTAGAAGAATACACACCAATAGCTACACTATTTTTATCATTCACACGCGACCAAGTGCCTAGAGCCATACTACTATCTGCCTTAGAACCTATTTCTGAACGATTACCGATGGCTATACTATCTTCTGACAACGTAGTAGCATACCGTCCTAGAGCGATACTTCTTTTTCTTGCTGTCACCGCTTGGGAACCCATAGCAATGGATTCATCTAACCAAGCTCGACTGGCTTTACCAATGGCAATAGAATCCGTTCCATTTGCTCGAATGCCATTACCAATCCCTACCGCATCAAATCCATAGACTCTAGTGTCATTACCAATTGCCATCGATTGAAAGGCTAATTTTCCTTCATATCCATTGGGAATACTTGGAGTATCTTTTTTATCTTTTGACTCATCTAATGGTTTATAATCATCTACGTTCATTACATGTTCTGATTGATTCCCCACCTTTGTAGGCGTATCATGTGGTACCTCCCCTAATGCTTCATCATCTGTTAATTTACCCACATAGGAGCTAGTACCAATAACAATCCCTTGTTCTCCATTTTTTTCAATCATTGCTCCATAGCCTAAGGCAATCCCAAAATTAGCATCGATATTGTGATTATACCCAATACCAATAGGAGCACTTATCCGCTTATCTTTCGATCCAATCGTACCTTTACCAATCGACACACCACCAGCCGTATAGGCTGTGCTTGTATCTCCATTCTTACCTAAATTTACCTCTTCTGCTAGTACTGTTGACGTACACAATAAAGCAACCAACGTCGCTAGTACTACGTTCCTTCTCATCATTTTGCATGTTCTCCTTAGTATATAAATTATATAATATTTTAATTTTATCACATATCGTTCTAATTCTGTAATATCAATGTCTCATAGTATGATCGATTAGTTGCCAGTTCCTCTAAGCGACTTACTAAAACTAAAGTATTTAGTTCTGCAAGGAGTTATATTGATAAACGAAATAACTTATACATAAAAAAGGAAGCTACTCTTATCTGTAACTTCCTTTTTATATCTGGTGCGCCCAGAGGGAATTGAACCCCCGACCTGCAGTTTAGGAAACTGTCGCTCTATCCTACTGAGCTATGAACGCAAGTATACATCTATTATAGTCTAACTGTACTCTCCCTAGCAATATGAAATCTAAAATAAGATTCGATATATATTATATATGCGTATATGTATGTGCATATCCACAATACAGAACATTTTTTCTAACCCATTAAGATTCAATAAAGCCTTATAGTACAAGGGTTATTCACTTTTTGTGTATAAGATGTGTATAACTATAGAGTTATTAACACTAAATACACAATGTATTAACAAGCTACTCACAACCTATACCCATAGTTATACACTGAGTTATCCACAGTTAGGTGGATAACTGTTCCATATGTACGATAAAAGTCTCTTTTTTGTTCTATTTTTACACTATACCCACTGTTAGTGTCTATCTACCCATGACATAGATTTACTATTGATTACATATACGATAATACATATCTATATCTCATCATCTACTACATACACAATAAGCCTATAGAACATAGCTAATCTGTTCTATAGGCTTTATCATATGCATGGTATATATCAGATATTCTCTTACTAGAATACTTTCAGTATGCACCACATTGTCACTTACAAGTGCTGAATATCCAACATATGATCTCACTTATTCAGCAAAGTGTAATTGACCATCTACTTCTACTGGAATCCCCCAGTCAACTTGCACGCCAATTTTGTTCCACATGCGAGTTAAGGCTAATTTTAAGTTATCGTAGGAGTCCAATGGTTGCACTGTCAACTCATCATATGTATTTAATCCTGTGGCATGCATTACTGTTTGTTCTGCTTGCAAATAGGATTCTACTTTCTCTTTCCAAGTTACATCCTCTAATACCACTTGGCATTCTTTTGTTTCTTTGTTATACGCAATATGACCACGCTCATTATCTCCATAATGAATTGCTAAATATACCCATTCCATGGTGTACCCTCTTTCATGACTAACATAAGTTATGATGTATACTATACTCATACTTTGATATATTCTGTTCCTATTATATCGTATCTTTCCAAGTAGTGGCAATATAGATACTTCTAATTCTATTGCAGTTTACTCCAAATGATTACAATACTTTCAATATCCATACCATTGCTTTTTATTTTTACGTACATTATAATGTACATAAAGAGGTGATATACATGGCAATTATTAATATTACAAATTTTAGAAAAAATATTTTTGAGTATTTAACAC
>NZ_RQVC01000016.1:0-41926 GCF_003992085.1 Veillonella sp. CHU732 | reverse complement strand
ATACAGTAAGTCTTTTTATTCTTATCATCTACATAATTTTTTACATAATGCAAAGCTAAACGTGTTTTTCCCGTACCTGAGGAACCACTAAGTATAACAACATCAACTTTAAGATAAGCATTGATGATATCTTTAATTTCTTTTTTTCTGAAGAGAAATTCAGTGTCAACTGGCGCAGCCATTCTATTTGCATTGTAACGATTTATAAATTCATCATATGATTGAATTTGATCTGTACTTATTGATATCCCCAAATAATCACGTGAAAGATTATGATGGAAAAGATATATATCTTCTGCAAGCTTATCAATTCCAATAATTACAAGCTTTACTCCAACATCTTCACACAATTTTTTTACTTCACTATCTTGAAATGGTGTAAGATTTGATGAAGTATGACAATAGATAATTTCAGAGATTTTGTCATGCGGAATACGCGTCTTTTCTATATCAAGACATTTTTCAAGGTCATCACGAATTTTTGCAAATAAGTTCGCTCTTTGAGTTGTGTATTCAACAAAAATATACTTTCCATTTGATGCAATAAAATAAGTATCAGGTGTACCTAAAGTAGTCTTTCGTGTACCTGCTTCCCCACCAAGAGATACTATACTCATATAGCCTGTTTTATATAAATAAGAATCACAAAGATTTTGAAATGAACCTGCATCCAGTTGTAGTATTTTTTGTTTAATACTTTCAATATTAGCCACCGTCTATGTCCCCTATCATTTTAATAATACACCTTCTAAAAATGCTTCAATGTCTCTAAAATAGCTTCTTACTTTTCAATTGAGCACTGTAAAACTTCCTAGTTCTCATTCTTTGAATTATTATATTGTTTCTTAACTTCTAAACCATTCTTTTTCTTAACTTGTGCAATGTATATTGTAGATACTTTAAGTCCAACTTATTCCAAAATATAGTTTTGAATTTATTTATAGGTTGCTTTACACTCAGTGCTTGTTAAGTCCATATTATCCATCCGAAGTTCTATACTAATCTATTCCTTTGAATCTAGTTTTGCAAGCAAAGATACAGCCTCAACATGATACGTCTGCGGGAACATATCCACTGGTTGAACTTTCACCAATTGGTAGCCCTGTTTTGTCAGTATTTCTATATCTCGTGCCATGGATGATGGGTTGCACGACACGTACACTATCCGTTCTGGCGCCATCCCAACTGCCGCGTGTAGAACATCTTCTTTACAGCCTGCACGGATAGGGTCAAATACGATGACGTCTGGCTCGATGCCTTGTTTATACAAGCGTGGCATCTCCACTGCTGCATCACCTACGATAAACTCTGTATTTTCGTATCCATTGTGAAGTGCATTTTTCTTCGCATCTTCGATGGCAGGTGCCACGATTTCAATGCCGATGACATGCTTTGCTTTGTGCGCCAAGAATAAGGAAATAGTCCCTGTTCCACAATAGGCATCAATCACCGTTTCATGACCTTTCAATTCTGCAAATTCCAAGGCTGTGTCGTACAACACGGTGGTTTGTTCCGGATTCACTTGAAAGAAAGAATGGGGTGACAATTGAAAGGATAAATCTTTAATATAATCTGTAATTTGGTCTTTTCCATAGATCGTACGATTCGTAGGTCCTAAAATCACATTCGTTTGTTTTGGATTGTGATTCACTACGATAGATGTCACCTGTGGCAACTCTGCTACGATACGGTCTACCAATTCCGATTCACGAGGAATATTCACTGTGCAACTTACGAGTATAACCATCCATTCCTCTTTGCCAATGCGACCAATAACATGACGAAGAACACCTCTTTCCGTATGCTCATCATAGGGTTCGATACCTAGGTCTTTCATAGCCTCATAGCAAACTTTACGAATCTCATCATTGCCCACATCTTGAATCGGGCAATGTTCATGGTTAATGATGCTATGGGATCCCTTTTGGTAAAATCCCATGCGGATGTTGCCGATGGTTCCACCTACAGGCATTTGCATCTTATTCCGATATCTCCATGGTTCTTCTGGACCTATGCAAGGTAATACTAACTCTGGGTCACATTTAGCAATTCGTTCTATGACAGCTTTTACAGATTCTGTTTTTAGTCGCAATTGTTCTGCATAGGATGCATGTTGCAATTGGCAGCCCCCACAATTGCCATATACTTCGCATTCTGGTTCCACTCGCTCTGCAGAGGGTGTGAGCACCTCTACAATATCCCCTACGGCATAATTCTTTTTGACTACGATAATCTTCACTTGCACCGTTTCATTCGGTAAAGCATAGGGCACAAATACTGTAAACCCTTCGTATCTGCCTACCCCTTCGCCACTACTGCCAGTGCCGTGAATCTCTATCGTATATGTATGTCCAACGCACACCGATGCTTTCTGTTGTTTCTTCTTCTCGCTCATCTATATATCCTTTAATCCAAGTAATTTGTTTCTATCATTATGTTATTATATCATTTTTTATCTGTTCCTAACACGTCTATATATCTCATACTACCTAGTATAATTCCCACATATGCACACCGTTTATATCATTAATCTAAGTACCTTAGTAAATGTCTATTTAGCATTTGCTGAAAATATTACTACGAAGCAAACAAAAAGCATATAGCCTTCATTGATGTACCACATCATGAAAACTATATGCCTATGTTATACATAACAGCTATTTGTTGAGGTTTGCCTATTGCCACCCTCTCAAAATATAGTATAGAACTTTATTTATTGACTAGTGTCTCATATATAATAAGACATATAGAGAATACTTTTACAATCTCTAATTTATTTCATCAACCGATTACGAATGATCGCTGCACCTAGCACCAATACGACACAACCGATGTGGAATGGCAAGCTATATGGTTCAATATATGGCGTTGCCATTGGATCATGTTGAATCATGCTAGCAGAGACCCATCCTAAGATACCACCACCGACGTATAAGATGATTGGGAATTTATCAATTAATTTTACAAAAATGGTGCTGCCCCAAACAATGATTGGCACTGTTACTAACATACCAGCTACTACTAGTCCAAAATGACCTTCTGCTGCTGCCACAACGCCCAGTACATTATCGATGCCCATCACACCATCGGCAATAATGATGGTAGCAATAGCGCCCCAAATATTATCTTTTGCTTCGACATTATGCTCGTTATCTCCATCTTTCAATAAGGAGTAACCAATCCAAAGCAACATAATACCACCAACAATGCGTAATGCTGGAATATTATCTAAGGCTTCAATAAACAAAATCGCCATAACAAGACGTAAAACAATCGCACCTGCTGTTCCCCAGAAAATAGCACGCTTGCGCAACGTTTCTGGCAAGTTTTTAGCTGCCATGCCTATAACAATGGCATTGTCACCTGCCAGCAATATATCAATAATAATAATTTGTAGAATTGCTAATAACCCTTGTGTTGATGTAATATCCACCATTTCCTCCTATATATACTACTTAGAATACATTTTATTATATCATAGAGAACCTGTAAAACAAAGGATAGCCGATTCAAATGAACCGACTATCCTTCTAGTATGTTAGAATCTACACAACAGTAGTTTCCTATCTTTTATTTTGTGTATCTACACTTTGCAATTAGATGTTCTTTCTGTTTTACAACAAATCAATACTTCCTCTAATTTAAAACATATACTTTCACTGTACGACGACCAAATTGAATCGCCTCATCATAACTATCCATAGCCACATCGATGCGGTGACCTACAATATCGCCACCAGTATCATCTGCCACAGCATAGCCATACCCTTCTACATACACCTCTGTGCCCAATGGAATCACATTCGGATCTACCGATACATATCCTCGGCGCAATGCATGTCCTCGTGCCGTATAAGAACCTGATTCTTGACTAGTATAAGCAGTAGCCTCCATCTCTATGGTTTTTTTATAGGATGATGGCTTGCGATTTTTTTTGAAAGTACTATGTTTTGCGTTCGATAACTTAGACCATGTAGTAGCATCTAAGATACCAGTTTCACTTAATCCATGATACCGTTGAAAGCGAAGTAAGGCTTCTTTTGTGCCACTACCAAATACGCCATCAATGGAACCAGGAGAAAATCCACTATCTTCTAATTTACTTTGTAATTCTTCTATTTGTCGACCGCGATCACCAAACCGTGATACCTCGACAGTACGGGTATTTCGAGATGCTTGCTGCCCCTCGAATTGTTTTTGATTCTCTAGTAAAGCACGCATTGTTTCTTTGCCTACTCTACCATCTGGAGTTAACCCGTGTTCTTTCTGAAAGACGAGTACTGCGTATTCTGTATTATTCCCAAACACTCCATCTGCTGTATCAAGCAAATAGCCTTGGGCTACTAACAACGCTTGTAACTCTTCTACCTCTTTACCGCGATCACCACGTCCAGATGTTGCCAAGGCTGTCACCATGGTACATACCATCAGGAGAATCGCTAGGAGAGTTATTTTTTTCACGATGTTCACCTCATATCTAAATGCTTATACATTTTACCATTTTTTGGGAGATACGTCAAAAAAACAGGGCTTTTTTAACACTTTAACACCACTTAGCACCCATTTTTACCGTATTTTCCCCACATATAGTATAAATCACTTCCCATGGGAAATACCACCTACTACATATATACACTAAAAATGTTAGTTTTCTTCAATTTCTATAGTAATTATGCATAAAAATAGGGTTGCTATACTAAATTGGTATAATAAAACCGCAGTAAAAGTGTCCTCTTACTACGGTTTTACTATAAAGACAATCGAATCCATTTCCTACTAGCAAAACTATTGTGGACCTTCTCCAGCAATAATCCGTTCTGCCTCTGTAGTAGACAACTCATAATGCATGAAGTGTTTATAGAAATCTTGTGTTTCTTTCACTAAATTAATATCTCCAAATAATTGTGGTTGGATGATTTGACCAGCCCACAAGATTTGCAATGCTGATTCAGCACTGTATCGATCCCACTTGAATGTTCCTACAGGGTTACTATATACACGACCCATTTGAACTGCTTTAATACTACTCCATTGTGGGTCGTTCATAATTTTTTCAATGGCTGCTTTAGAGTTCATATCACCTATAATGATAATATCTGGGTTCGCTTTGATGATTTCTTCCATGGTCAATGTAAGCCCTCGACCTTTTTGTTCAATCGCATTAATCCCCCCGGCATGGTGAATCCATTCATCAATAATTGTTTTAGTACCATCTACTTTTAGTAAATTTTCACCTGTCGCAATATGCATCACTCTTGGACGTTCTGCATCAGTTAAACCTTTCGTTTTTTCTTCTGCTAAAGCAATATTTTTATCTAAATACGCATTGTAACTCTTAGCAATCTCTACCGCATTGCCACCAAGAATATCGGCAGTCATAGATACTACATTGCGAAGTCCTTTATAGTCCGTAAACTCCATGTGCACTGCTGTAAAGCCACCTTGACGGACTTGTTCTGCTTGTTTTTTACTATTTACAATAATCACTTGTGGTGATACTTTTTGTAATTCTTCTAATTGTAAATCAAAGCCAAAACGATCTGGTGCAGCAATATTTTTAATATTTGGATAAATATGTGAAAACCAAGGTAATGTTTGTACATATTGTGTGGTGGCAACTAATTTATCTGCCCCACCTAGCATCAACATAACTTGATTATTCGCTGGCCATAAGTCAGCAATCCGTTCCACATGTGTTGGCAATTGAACTTGGGTACCACCAATATCGGTGATAGTATGTACTTCTTGCGTTGCTCCTTTTGATGCATTTTCTGTACCACAACCAGCTAACAAGCCGATGGAAATCAACAATGCAAAGAGCATAGTAATAATTCGTTTCATAACGTCTCCTAACTAGCTTCCATACACAAACTAACTACTTCAAAATCATGTGTCTATACATTTAATTTGCAGGACTTTCACCATGGATAATACGTTCTGCATCATCACCAGATAAATCAAAATGTAAGAAATCTTTATAAAACTTTTGTGTTTCTTTCACTAGGTTAATATCCGCAAATAATTGTGGTTGAATGATTTGGCCTGCCCATAAGATTTGTAATGCCGCTTCAGCACTATACCGATCCCAGTTGAAAGTTCCTACAGGATTGCGGTATACACGATGATTTCTAACAGCTTTTAAGCTTGCCCATTGTGGATCATTCATCATTTGGTCAATACCTTTTTGCGCTTGTGTACCACCGATGATGATAATATCTGGATCTGCTTTGATGATTTCTTCTATGGTCACTACGATTTGTGGACCTGCTGCTGTAATGGCATTCTTGCCACCTGCATAACGAATCCATTCATTGATAATCGTTTTGTCTCCATCTACTTTTAATAAATTATCTCCACCTACGATATGCAACACGGTTGGACGTTCCGCATCGCTAAGATGTTTCGTTTTTTCTTCCGCTAATTTCACATTACCATCTAAATAGGCTAGATACTGTTTGCTAATGTCGATGGCTTTACCACCTAATACCTCGGCTGTAATAGCCACTGTTTTGCGCAATCCTTCATAGTCTGTAAAATTCACACGTACTGCTGGAAGACCTGCTTTGCGAGCCATTTCAATTTGGTTCTTATTGCTAGCCAATACCACCTGTGGATTTAATTTTTGAATTTCCTCCATTTGCACGTCTGTACCTTTTACCGGCGCTGGAATCTCTTTAATTCTAGGATATACTTTTACAAACCACGGCAATCCTTGTACATTTTTTGTAGTAGATACTAATGTATCTGCGCCCCCTAACATCAATACTACTTGGTTATTAGCATGCCATAAATCTGCTACTTGTTTGATATCTTTTGGAATCGTCACTTCCATTCCATCAATATCTGTGACAACCCTCGTAGAAGATGTATTCCCTTGGGATGCATTTTCTGTGCCACAACCAGCCAACATACAAATGGCGGTAAATAAGGCTAATAACAATACTACAATACGCTTCATAAAATCTCCCCTTTCTGACCTAACTGTGGGATTACGCAAACTGTGCGCTGTACCGTTTCGCTATAAAACAAACTAAGCTTCGTCCGGTAAATTCTCTCCAATACTTCCACAGTTACATCACTGACAGAATCGTAAAAATCTATTGTTCCACCACGACATAAACCGACACGGCTATTCAATAATAAAGCCTGTTCCGGTACATGCGTAGTAAAAATAATAGCGTACCCTTGTGTTCGCAATTGCTCTATCGTTTCTAGAACAATCACTTGATTGCGTATATCTAATGCAGATGTTGGTTCATCCATCAATAATAATCTCGTATCTTGCAATAAGGCACGTCCAATGGCTACTAATTGTCGCTGCCCGCCACTTAAATCGCGACACGGTTTATCTCGTAATTCTGTAATTCCCAGCATCTCTAGTATGTTATCCGTTTTTTGGAATTCTTCTTTTCCTGGCGAAGAAAACATCCCCGTTCGTAATGCCGCTCCAAAGGATATATAATCTCGTACCGTATAGGCTATATCTGCCCCTATAATCTGTGGTACAAAAGCAATTAACTGCGCTCGTTCTTGAATAGACACACTCCCTAAATCTACACCATTGCAATATATATGTCCTGATTGCACCTGCTGAAAGCACATCAAGCAACTAAGCAACGTAGATTTACCTACGCCATTACGCCCTAATAAAGCTAAGGTATCTCCAGCTTTCACAGAGAATGATAAGTCCGTAAAAATATTAGGCTCACCCTTGCCATAGGAAAAAGAGATAGAATCTACTGAAAGTTCAAAGGAATCCATTAGAAATACCTCCGTTGTTTATACAACACCCACGCAAAGAATGGCGTTCCAATGAACCCACAGAGTATTCCTAGTGGAATCTCTGCTGTTGTTAACGCCCTAGCAAATAAATCTGCTACCATCAAAAAGGAAGCACTAACTACAATCGTAGCGGGAATCAATTTTTTATGGTCATGTCCCACTAACATACGTGATAAATGTGGTATCACAAGACCTACCCAACCAATGGTACCGCTCAAACATACAGCTGCTGAAGTTAGCAACGTGGAGATTCCTATGATAACTATACGTTCTCTCTGTACATTGACACCTAAACTTTGTGCTTCTTGATCGGACAAGGATAAAATATTTAAGCGCCACCGCAAGGCTATTATTGCTATTGTTCCTATAACAATAATCGGTAATACATACAACAAATTATCCCATGTGACTTTTGCTAAGCTACCTAATTGCCAATACACAATATCTTGAAGTTCTGTATCTGGATCTGCAATGTATTTCAGCAGTCCAATAATAGCTGCCATAAATCCAGACACAATGATGCCACATAAAACAAGAACAATCCTAGATTGGTTTTGAATCAATCTAGGTAATAATAATGTGAGGCATACCGCTACAATCCCACCAATAAAAGCACACAGGGCTACCCCATATAATGACAAATGTAATAAGATACCTAAACAGGCTCCTACACTAGCACCGTGTGAAACACCTAATAAATCTGGTGACACTAAATCATTGCGAAAAACTCCTTGATAGGCTGTTCCCGATACAGCTAACGCAACGCCTACCAAAATAGCACCAAGTACACGAGGCAATCGAATCTCCATAACTACATTGTACATCGACGCATCCCAGGTGATGGGTAGTACTAAAAATTTAGACAGTAATATGTTCCACACTTCATGAACAGGAATAAAAAAGCGTCCCATCACTAAGGACAGCAAAAAAATTCCGGCACATACAAGGACGGATATCATCATAGCCCGTTTATAATGATACATAATAATCCTCCCATTCTCAGTTACACTTATACACTTACTATAGATAGTTATTTCAAAATTTGCAAGAAGTTTTTTTACAGATTGAAAACTTTCATAATAAAAAAAGCTGTAATGAAAGTTTCCTTTCACTACAGCTTATATAGAGCCTCTACTCTCTATGAAGTATGCAATTAAATATGTTGTCCTTTGATCATATCGTATTCAGACACGCTCACTTGTTGTTTACGTCCAGCAATTTTTAATACTGTATATCCCAAGATACCAGATACGATAGAACCAACGAAGATACCAACTTTTGCCATTTCTTGTGCTTCTCCTGGAGGGAATGCCAACAAGGATACAAACAAGCTCATGGTAAATCCAATACCACAACATAGAGCAATACCATACACATGAACCCAATTGGTTTGTGCTGGCATTTCCACGAGTTTAGATTTCACTAGCAAGAACAAAGTACCAAATACACCTACTTGTTTACCAAGTACTAAGCCTACTGCGACCCCCAATACAACTGGATGCGCAAAGCTTTCTAAGGTAAACCCATGGAAAGATACCCCTGCGTTGGCAAAACCAAAGATTGGAATAATTAAGTAGGTAACCCAGTTACTCAAAGTATGCTCCCATTCTGATAAAGGAGATACATGACGTCCATCACGTATACCATGGTATGGAATGAACGCCGCTAGAATAACGCCCGCTAAGGTAGCATGTAATCCAGACTTAAACACACAGAACCAAAGGCCAAAGCCTAAGGCTAAATACGGAATTGGTCGCGTATAGTTCATACGGTTTACGTATTGTAACATGAAGACGATGATTGCGGCTACGAATAAGTAAAAGAAATTTAACTCTGCTGTATAGAAAAAAGCAATAATGACGATAGCCATCAAGTCATCCATAACAGCCAAGGTAGTTAAAAATACTTTCATTGCAATGGGTACTCGATCACCTAAGAGTGAAACGATACCGATGGCAAAGGCAATGTCTGTAGCTGTTGGAATCCCCCAACCATGAATAAAGTCTGGATGATAACCGACAATGAAATAATAAATTAAAGCCGGCATTAAAAGACCAAAGAATGCAGCAATACCTGGCAAAAATCGTTTTGCATTGGTATTCAATTCCCCTGCAATCATTTCCCGTTTTACTTCAAGGCCTACAAATAAAAAGAAGACCGCCATGGCCACATCATTAATCCATAATTCAATGGATAATGGTCCCAATTTAGCATGAAGTAAAGAGTGATACAAACTTTCTACTGGAGAGTTTGCCAATAGCACCCCTACCACAGCAGCTACGAAGAGTAGTACACCCCCTGCTGATGGTGATGTAAAAAAAGATACAATTCGATTCATATAATTACCCCTCTACTATGTAATATATATCATTGAATAAGTAAACTATGTCTTTTGTATTATATCACTTATTATATTCTTTATCTATCGAGTTTTTTCTATATTGCACATGTATACAAAATCCAAACTAGATTTACCAATGTCCTTACGGTGTTGTTGTCCCTCAAAATCAATCATACCCACACGTTCATACGCATGTGCTAAGGATTGTTCTAACGTATCTCCCAATCCTACCACACCTAACACTCGACCGCCTTGTGTTACATAGTGATCCGTTTCATATGCTATACCAGAGTGAAATACCATCGATCTAGTATCCATAGTGTGTATATCACCAGTGATGCTTCGACCTGTCAAGGGCTGATTCGGATATCCTTCGGATGCTAAGATAACACATGAAGCATATTGTTTGGACCACTCCAAGGACATCCCCTCTAATTGTCCCGTAGCTGTGGCATACATGATGACTCCTAGATCACTCTGTAATAATGGCAGTATCACTTGTGTTTCTGGATCACCGAAGCGCGCATTGAACTCTACTACTTTCGGACCTTCCTCGGTAAGCATAAGACCTGTATACAAGCAACCCACATAAGGATGACCTTCTTCTACCATGGCTTTCACGATGGGCTTTACTATGGTGTCTACTATGACTTGCTCCAACGTATCATCCAGTTCTGGCACCGGTGCATAGGCTCCCATCCCCCCTGTATTAGGACCTGCATCATGGTCTAACAATCGTTTATGGTCTCTTGCCCCTATCATAGGCAAAACATGGGTACCGTCCACAAAGGACAACAAGGATACCTCCTGTCCTCGCATATATTCCTCAATCACAACGCTTTCTTCCGAACTACTCAGCATCTCTTGTAACACTTGTTCTGCATCTGTGAAAGTCTCACAAATAGTGACACCTTTACCACCGCATAGTCCATCCCGCTTTAATACAATCGGTACACCCCATTGATGAATGATGCGCTTTCCTGTTTCTATATCTTGGCAGACCTCATACTTTGCTGTAGGAATCTCATATCGACGCATTACATCTTTTGCAAACGACTTAGACCCTTCTAATCGAGACGCCTGCTGGGATGGTCCAAATACAGGAATCTCCACGGCTCGAATTGCATCACTAAGTCCCTCCACAAGAGGCAATTCAGGCCCTATCACAACCAGATCAATCTTATATTCTAATAACCAAGCTAGTAAGGTGTCTCGGTTCTTCCAATCTAGGTTGACTACAGTGGCTATCGAAGTCATTCCTGCATTGCCTGGCACTACATAGACATCTGTTACAGATGGGCTATGATGTAATTTCCAAGCTAATGCGTGTTCACGACCACCATTGCCAATAATACATACTTTCATAGATACCTCTCAATATAAACTATTTTATAATAGCTTGTTTCTTAATGACAACACGAGATCCCACTATATTCAAGGCATCCTCGCAAAATAATCGCACCGCCTCTGGGTAGATGCGATGCTCTTCATGCAAGATTCGTGTTGATAAAGTATCCACCGTGTCATCTTCATAGACAGGTACCACCGCCTGTGCAATGATAGGACCCGTATCCATGCCTTCATCCACAAAATGAACGGTACATCCTGTGTATGTTACGCCTTTTAGTAAGGCTTGCTTCTGTGCCTGTAAGCCTGTAAAGGCTGGCAATAAGGAGGGATGTATGTTCAAGATGTTTCCTCTGTACGCTTGCACAAATGTAGGTGGTAATATACGCATATACCCAGCTAACAAGATGCCCTCCACCTCATATTCTTGTAACAGATCTAGCATAGCTTGTATCCAGGCTGCTTCAGTACCATATTTGGCAGGATCTACTATGTGTACAGGAATGTGCCAAGCACATCCCTTCTCCACAATGCCCACATGAGGTCTATCACTAATGATAAGAACGATTTCACCCTCTATATGCCCCGCTTCTATGGCCTTATAGATGGCTTCTCCATTAGATCCTCTGCCACTGCCAAATAGAGCCAATCGTTTACGCATGGAAGGCCTCACCAAGAATCGTCACATCTCCCTGCCCTTCTGTAACAAGTCCAATGGAGTACACCACTTCTCCTTGCTCTTGCAACACTTCTACGACTCGTTCTACTAACTCTGGCTTCACTACTAGCACCATACCTATGCCCATATTGAAAGTATGATACATTTCTCTCGTTTCCACATGTCCCCATTCTTGTATTAGCTTAAAAATAGGTGGTACTGTCCACGCATCACTATGAATCGTGACAGATAACCCTTTTGGTAATATACGAGGAATGTTGTCGTAAAAAGATCCTCCGGTTATATGAGCCATCCCTTTTACTAACTGTTCTTTCAGTAGTGGTAGAATAGGTTTTACATACAGTTTCGTTGGTGTTAATACTTCTTCTCCAATGGTGCGACCCAACTCATTTACATAGGTGTCCAATGGCATTTGTTGTTTATCTAAGATGATATGGCGCACTAAGGAAAATCCATTGGAGTGTAAACCTGAGGAAGGTAAACCTAGTACCATATCTCCTGCCTCGATAGAGGCTCCCGTAATGCATCGGTCCTTATCTACAATCCCCACTGCAAAGCCAGCTAAATCATAATTGCCATCGCCGTAGAAACTAGACATTTCCGATGTTTCTCCACCGATTAAAGCACACCCACATGTTTCACAAGCCTCACCAATACCATCAATGATACTTTCAATATGATTATGTTCCAATTTACCGACTGCAATGTAGTCTAGGAAAAATAAAGGAGTCGCCCCCTGTGCTATCACATCGTTCACACTCATAGCCACACAATCTTGGCCAATCTGGCGATGCTCATTCATGAGGACCGCAAAACGAATTTTAGTACCTACTCCATCTGTGCTTGATACTAGCACGGGTTCTTTCATGCTATGGCCTGCTAAAGAATAGAGCCCACTAAAACCACCTAGAGATCCTAGTACACCCGGTGTATAGGTGCGTTCCACACGGTGTTTAATCTTTTGAATGAGCTGGTTCCCCGCTTCTACATCCACGCCAGCATCTAAATAGGCAACAGGTGTATTATCAACAGACATAAGTACCTCCCTTGGTATACTCATCCCCTACAGGACTTGGATACTCTCCAGTAAAACAAGCCACACACAAATGCGGTACTTCTAATTGTTTCATAGACTGCATCAATCCTTCATGAGACAAATAATATAAACGATCAACGCCAATATATTGACTGATTTCTTCTATGGAATATCGATGAGCTAACAACTCTTCTGCATCAGATGTATCGATACCAAAATAGCAAGGATACCGAATAGGTTCAGAAGTTAAACACAAATAGATTTCTTTCGCTCCCGCTTGTCGTAACATGGAAACGATATATCGACTTGTGGTGCCTCGTACAATGGAATCATCAATAAGAACAATACGCTTTCCTTGTACCACATCAGGAACAATACTAAACTTGTTACGCACCGCTTCCTCTCGACTAATTTGGTTGGGTTCTATGAAAGTCCGCAATACCTTCGGATTCCTCACTAACCCTTCCCTATAGGGTATACCAGATTCCTCTGCATATCCCTGCGCAGACAAAGTCCCTGAACTAGGTATGGGCATAACAATATCCGCTTCATACTGTGTTTCTTTTGCCAATTGACGCCCCATAGCTACCCTTGCCTCTGATACACTTTGTCCATCGATAACACTGGTAGGATCTGCAAAATAGATATATTCAAACACGCAAGTATGTTGTTCCACTACCGTCTGTTGTTCTACGCCTGCACTTCCTACATGTACTTGTTTTGTTTTTTCTTTATTTTCTAATCCCTCAGCCCCATCTCGAGAAATAGTTCTACTCTGTATACCACCCTCAGTATTTCGGTAGTCCGAGACTTCATATCTTATACTGGAGTGATACGGTACACTGCGGAAATCTGTTCCATCAATAAGAATTATTTCACCAGGCCTTACATCACGAATGAAAGTCCCCTCTATAGCGCCTATAGCGCAACTTTCAGAGGCAAGTACATACCCTTGGCCCGTACGTCCTACACAAAGAGGACGATACCCATGAGGATCTCTCACACCTATCAGCATCTCATTAGCAACAATCGTCAACGAAAAGGCACCTTCTAATCGCGCACAAGCTTGCTGAATAGCACCTAGGATGGTCGATGCATTGGAGCAGTTGATTAAATGGACGATGACTTCTGAATCCATTGTGGTCGTAAACACACAGCCTTGGGTTTCCAACTCACGACGTAACACTCGGGCATTCGTCAAATTCCCATTATGGGCCACTGCAAATGCACCCCACTGCGACTCCCCTACAATGGGTTGTACATCACAAGGATTCTCTATACCTGTCGTAGAATACCGTACATGTCCAATTCCTATATGACCTTTTAAGAAAGAAACATCCTGTAAGGCCTCTTTCACGAGCCCTGGTCCTTTCACCACATCTATCTGTGATTCATGAACAACAGCGATACCCGCTCCCTCTTGCCCTCGGTGCTGTAACGCCATAAGACCTTCATATATAGTTGTCCCGATGGTAGAGGACTTGTCATAGATTCCAAAGACTCCACATTCCTCATGCCATGTATCTAACACACCATCATATTTCATTATGCCCCCTAGAGTCATACTCTACTCATATCGTGCACACGGACAGATTATCAAATGTCAAACTATCTCTATTATAACTTGCTACACAGCTATCTTCAATACAAACTCAGGGAATCAACAAAAAACGTGGTATACTTAAGATACAAAAAGTCATGTATGGAACACTAACAAACATACTATAGGATATAGCGAGAATCCCACTACTGTCCTATTAACCTAAAGGAGGCTATGTATGCACATATTCCGTCTATTTGTCACTCCTCGCACAACTACTTCACAGGAATCCGAACAATTACGTATGACCTTTGAACAAGATTTACAGATTCCTCTCACCGACCTCACAATCTATGAACGATACGATATCTCTGGAATTACAGAATCAGAGTTTAATCTTGCCAAAACTCTTATTTTTTCTGAACCTCCCATAGAAACTACCTCTACTACATTAAACCTGTCCGCCCTAGACCATCCCATTGCGATTGCACCTATGCTAGGCCAATATGACCAGCGTGCTGATGCTGCAGCGCAATGCCTCTCCATCCTCACTGGTCATGATCATAGTACTGTACGTACTGCACGAGTCTATGTATTAACTGGTCCACTCTCCAAAGTGCATCTAGATACAGCTCGGCAATACCTTTTACGATCTATCGATACTTGTGAAAGTTCCATGGAATTACCTACAACGCTGGACTTAGAAACACCTGTTATTCCAAAAACTTCATACATAGAGGAGTTTATCACTCTATCGAAAACGAAATTAGAAGAGCTCCTTCAATCCATGCAATTAGCCATGACCATAGAAGACTTATTTTGTATCCAAACATATTTCCAACAGGAATATCGAAATCCAACCATCACTGAAATTCGTGTATTGGATACCTATTGGTCAGACCATTGTCGTCACACTACGTTCAACACTGAACTAACAGAGATTACCTTTGATGAGTCTGCACTTACCGAGCCGGTTCAAAAAACGTATCAAACCTATCTTGAAACAAAACAACAACTGAATCCATCGAGCAATCTAGCACCCACATTAATGGACATGGCCACAATGGCTATGCAAGAACTTCGTCATCAAGGCAAACTAAATCAATTAGATGTGTCAGACGAAATCAATGCTTGCACCGTCATTGTTCCGGTGCAGGTGGATGGTAAAAAAGAAGAATGGCTGTTATTGTTCAAAAACGAAACCCATAATCATCCTACTGAAATAGAACCTTTCGGTGGTGCTGCCACTTGTTTAGGTGGCTGTATTCGAGATCCGCTCAGTGGTCGTGCCTATGTATACCAAGCCATGCGTATCACTGGTTCTGGTAACCCTTTAGTCTCAAAAGAGCATACTTTGCCCGGTAAATTACCACAATCCTACATCACAACCACAGCCGCCAAAGGTTTTTCTTCCTACGGCAACCAAATCGGAATTCCTACAGGTGAAGTACGAGAATATTACCATGATTCCTATGGAGCTAAACGTTTAGAAGTAGGTGCTGTCATCGGTGCTGTGCCGCGATCTTATGTACATCGTGAAAACCCTGTCCAAGGTGATCTCATTATATTGCTAGGTGGTAAAACTGGCCGTGATGGCTGTGGCGGTGCTACGGGATCTTCTAAAACACATACAAAATCCTCCCTCTCTACCTGTGGTGCAGAAGTGCAAAAAGGAAATCCTGTCACAGAACGAAAGTTACAACGCCTATTCCGCATCCTAGAGGTGACACGATGCATCAAACGATGCAACGACTTTGGAGCAGGTGGTGTAGCCGTTGCTATTGGAGAAATTGCTGATAGTGTTCACATATATCTAGATGCTGTTCCTACAAAATATTCTGGGCTCACTGGTACGGAACTCGCTATCTCAGAATCCCAAGAGAGAATGGCTTGCATTATTGATCCTAGGCAATGGAAACGAATCCAATCCTATTGTGCAAAGGAAAATCTGGAGGTTACCATCGTAGGAGAAGTGACAAATACTGGACGCCTAGTGATGGACTTTCGAGGAGAAACTATCGTCAACCTACATCGTCAGTTCTTAGCTACAAATGGAGCTACACAATGTGCTACTGCTCATATCGTATCTCCCAAAGCAAACCACTCCCCTTCGTTTGCTACGAATCTATCTTCCAACTCTACAGCAACCAAAGCTTCCATAGAAACACGCTTTCATCAAGCCTTGCAAGATTTGAACAGTACCTCGCAAGAAGGATTACGAGCTATGTTTGACTCTACCGTAGGTGGAAACACAGTACTTTTTCCTTTCAGTGGAACCTATTTGAAAACTCCCGTCCAAGGGATGGTAGCAAAACTTCCTGTGTTACAGGGAACTACTACGACTACAAGCATCATGACCCATGGTTTTGATCCCTATCTATCGGAATGGAGTCCCTACCATGGCGCTCAGTATGCGGTACTCCTTAGCTTAGCAAAGTTAGCCGCTATAGGAGGGGATATTTCTAAAGCCTATCTAAGTTTGCAAGAATATTTTGAAAAGCTCAACAGCCCTGCCTCCTGGGGCAAAGTCGTTTCTGCCCTATTGGGGACCTACGAGGCGCAACGCCAATTAGGTGTGGCTGCCATTGGTGGCAAAGATTCTATGAGCGGTACATTCCAAGATCTCCATGTGCCCCCTACTCTTATTTCTTTTGCTGTCACCACCGAGGATATCCATCGCATACTCGCTCCTCACTTTCATGAGGCACACCATCATATCCTTTTTTTACATGTACCGGAGCACAGTGATGGAACACCTGATTGGGCAACCTTTAAAGCACACTGTAAAACCTTGCGTTCCTACAATATCACGCAACAAGTGTATAGTGCGTATGTCGTAGAACAGGATGGCATCGGACCCGCTACGGTGAAAGCTTGTCTAGGCAATGCCATTGGCTGTGTCTACCATAAAGACGAACTGCAAAGACTAGTTATGTCTGTATCTTCTACGCATAAAAAACGAGATCTAGACCAAACAAGCATAACTCAATCCTGTGCCAATACATCAGAGAATCATAGCACTAATACATCCGAGAATCATAATTCCAATACATCAGAGAATCATAATTCCAATACATCAGAGAATGATAGTCCCCATGCTGCTCTAACTCCTGAAGATATGTTGTTCTATCCCTTCCGTGGTTCCTTCCTCATAGAGGTGGATACTGTGACATCGCAAGTATTACAGGCCATGCCACATATCTACCATATTGGTACTACACAAGAAGATCCTTCTATTGTGATGGGGGATACCACTATCTCATTAGATGACTTAACCAATTCCTATGAAAGCACCTTAGCCTCTATCTTTCCTATCTACGCAAAAGAAAAAAACTTCGGCGATACCAACACCTCTGCTGACAGCAAACTACTACACACTACACAAAGCAAACCATGTAGTAAGTATACCTCTCTATCTCATCCTAAAGTGCTGATTCCTGTATTCCCTGGCACCAATTGTGAATATGAATCTGCACGGGCTTTCACAGAGCATGGTGCCAAGGTAGACACTCTTGTCATTCGTAATCAAAGCAGTCAAGAATTACAAGAATCTATTCAAGCCTTACAACGCAGTATAGACAGTGCTCAAATTGTATGTTTCCCTGGTGGTTTTAGTAGCGGTGATGAACCTGCAGGATCTGGCAAATTTATAGCTACCCTGTTTCACAATCCCTACTTACAAGAGTCCCTTGAAAATTTGTTGTACCGTCGAGACGGACTAGTCCTTGGTATATGTAATGGGTTTCAAGCGCTCATTAAATTAGGCCTTTTACCCACCGGACATATACACAGATTGACTGAAAGTAGTCCCACCTTGACGTACAACTCCATTAGTCGCCATATATCTAGCATGGTTCATACTAAAGTTGTATCCACCGCTTCACCATGGCTAAGTGCCTGTGATACAAACAGTATCTATACCGTGCCTATTTCTCACGGAGAAGGCCGTTTCCTTGCATCCCCAGAGCAACTACACGAACTACATGTAAATGGTCAAATAGCTACGCAATACGTAGACTCTTTGGGCAATAATAGCACTAGTCCTCGGTGGAATCCAAATCAATCCATGGGCGCTGTAGAAGGCTTACTCAGCCCTGATGGTCGTGTGTTCGGAAAAATGGCACACATAGAACGTATCGGATATGGCGTTCATAAAAACATAGAAGGTCAACTTGTAATGCCCATCTTTGCATCAGGCGTGCACTACTTTACAGACTAGTACACCCATAGAGCTCTTTCACTCAATAAGCTAAACCCCAAACTATAAAAAGAACTGGCTATTTAAATAGCTAGTGCTAAGATCTTTTTATATGCCCCCCTCATTTGATAAAGAGGCTGAAAAACACAAATAGAGGAAGATGGAGTAAAGGCATCCATCTTCCTCTATTGTTATATTACTTACCGAAAAAAAGAAGCTATGACAACATGTATCACACGTATCATAGCCCTTTCTATATAATGTATGAATTATGATTAACCTACTTCTGGTTCTAACAAACCATATTTACCATCATGTCGACGATATACAACGTTCATGATTTCAGTATCTTCATTGAAGAACATAAAGAAGTCATGTTCCAATAGATTCATTTGTAAAGTCGCTTCTTCCACGCTCATAGGACGTACAGTAAAGTTTTTGCGACGTACTACTTCCAATTCCTTTTCTTCTGGAATCGCTTCCACAGGTGTCACATCTACATGGAATCCAGTTTCTTTACGGAATCGTTTCGCTAACCGTGTTTTATGTTTATGGATTTGACGAACAATTTTATCCACTACTAAATCAATAGCGGCATACATATCTAAATGGTTTTCTACACCACGCAATACTACACTTTCTACAAAGCATGTCACTTCTACTTTACGTTCTTCTTTTTCCACGGATAATACAACTTGCACTGTCACTGGAGTTTCAAAATAACGAGATAACTTTTCTACCCGTTTTTCAATATATTCACGTAACGCTGCTGTCACTTCAAGATTTTTGCCTCGTACTGTTAATTTCATAGTGCTCATCCTTTCTGCATTACCTATAAATAAGTACCATATTTATATAGTTCTACAGAAATTCTTAAAACCCTTTTTAATTTTTCAAAAATTTTTCCTACTCTAATCTCCCTTTGTTGTTCTACAGTCCCTTTGTCAATACCCTTAGTACTGCTTTTGCCTTTACAAATACAAATTAAAAAGCTTAGGATCTCCTACTAGGAATATCCTAAGCCTTTTTGTTATGAACTAAGCTTTATATACGTTAGCCGCTTGAAGACCGCGGTTGCCATCTACGATTTCAAATTCTACTTGTTGTCCTTCGGATAAAGACTTAAAGCCATCTTCTTGGATTGCAGAAAAATGAACGAATACATCGCTGCCATCTTCTCTTTCAATAAATCCATAACCTTTTTCTGCGCTGAACCATTTTACTTTCCCAAGCATGATAATTCCTCCTACCTTTAATACTGCAAGTGATTTAGAGTATCTAAATCTTGCTTTCATGTTATCACTATATATGTATGGTGTCAATCAAAATATTATTTTATTTTCAAGATTATACTAGATTGATATAATTCAACGAAATTATTAATCAATTATTTCATTTTATCCTTATAATATAAACATTTAGGATATATATCATACTTTATATATTTACTACATAAATCAATTTATATTCACACTATGTTTTATTTTTATGAATTTATAAAATCTATCAGTTATCAAGATTACATTAAATAACTTTATTCAAATCGTGTTGTTTTTCCTTTGTGTATATCATTTTAATAATTATTTTTACTTACTATCAACTATAAAAAATCACAATATTTATTCTTTTTGCATAGTTTATTCAACACACATTATACAAATGCACATAAAATAGCACTCAAAAGCTTTTAATCCTTATGCCACTATTATTATCTAAGATGATAGGGCTATATATCATGTTAGAGCATATAAACACATACATATATAGACATATATGCCAATCTATTGAAATACATCAGAATGCATTGGAAATCATTTAGAAATATAAACAACAGCAAATAAAAACTACCCTACACAGGAAACTCCATAGATAGGGTAGTTGTTTTTGCATATTTGAAATAACATTTCTTATAAGAGACAAACTAAATTTGTTGCCTAGAATAACTGACAACAAACTTATACTTATCGAATTACTTTTGACAAGAATGATTTTGTTCGTTCATGTTTTGGTATATCAAACACTTCAGCTGGTGTGCCTTCTTCTAAAATCTCGCCACCATCTACAAATAATACACGAGTAGCTACTTCTTTGGCAAAGCTCATTTCATGAGTAACGATGACCATAGTCATCCCCTCTTTAGCTAAGTCTTTCATAACATCTAATACTTCGCTAACCATTTCTGGATCTAACGCTGATGTAGGTTCATCAAAAAGCATCACTTTTGGTTTCATCGCTAATGCACGAGCAATGGCCACACGTTGTTGTTGCCCACCAGATAATTGTTCTGGGTACGCCTCTGCTTTATCGGATAAACCTACTTTTCCCAATAAATCATGAGCAATACTTTCCGCTTCAGATTTTGAAAGTCCTCTAATTTTTTGTGGTGCTAAGGTAATATTATCTAGCACGGTCATATGAGGGAATAGATTAAATCGTTGGAATACCATGCCCACTTCAGCACGTACATTGTTGATATTTTCTTTCACATTTAAGTTCTTACCATCTACAATCACGTCACCTTGTGTTGGTTCTTCTAAATAGTTCATGCAGCGCAATACCGTACTTTTACCAGAACCAGATGGTCCAATAATGACCACTACTTCACCAGCATCGATTTCTGTTGAAACGCCTTTTAAGACATGTAATTGTCCAAAGTATTTATGTACATTCTGTAATTGAATCATTTGATATTATATTTCCTTTCTAAGTACGCTACGAGTCGGGAAATGGTTAATGTCATAATCAAGTAAATCACCGCTACGGCTGTCCAGATTTCAAAGGAACCATAGGTACGAGCGATAATTAATTGTCCACGACGTGTCAATTCTTCAAAACCGATTACCGCCACTAAGGAAGTATCTTTCAACATGGCTATAAATTCATTGCCCAATGGTGGAATGATGGCTTTGAAAGCTTGTGGCATAATAACATAGCGCATCGTTTGGAACCAAGTTAAACCTAAAGAGCGACCTGCTTCCATTTGACCTTTATTAATAGATTGGATACCGGCACGGAAAATTTCAGAAACATAAGCACCAGAGTTTATAGAACAAGCCAAGACGGCGGCTAAATAGGGCCCAATTGGTTCTGGCGCACCATTGGCATTGACAATAGCGCCCAACAATTTAGGGCCACCGAAATAAATCATGAAGATTTGTACTAATAGTGGTGTACCACGGAATAATTCTACATAACATTTTGCGATGAGACGAATCACTTTAAATCGTGATAAGTTCATCAACGCCACTACCAGTCCAATAAAGAAACCAAAGCCCACACTCATGAGGGTAATTTGAATCGTAATTCCAGCCCCTCCAATTAACAGGGGTAAAGAGTCGACAATTAACTGCCAATTAAAATCCATCGTTACCTATCCATCCTTTCATTCAACACAGATAAGGAGGCACAAAGCCTCCTTATATAGTACATTATTTTCCTTCATATGTCACGGGAATATCCTTAGGCATGTCAGTTTTAAACCATGTTTGGTAAATCTTATTTAAAGTACCATCTTGTTTCATCTCTGTCAATGCTTTATTTACACTATCTACTAGGTCTTTATTTTTTTTATTCATAGCTAAACCAAAGTATTCTTTCGTATTTGGATAAGCGATGACTGTTAAGTGTTGATCACTATGTTTAGCTACGTAATACTGTGCCACTGGCAAATCAATTAATGCCCCTTCTACACCACCATTTTGTAGTTCTAGCAAAGCATCGCTGGTATGGTCAAAGTTTTTTACCATAGCCCCATTGATTTTGCTTGCTAAGTCTGCCCCTGTAGTGCCCATTTGTACAGCAATTGTTTTACCTGCCAAATCATCTAAGCCTTTAATAGCACTAGTTTCTTTGACAACCACAGCCATACCAGATTCATAATAAGGCATACTGAAACCAACTTTTTCCATCCGTGCTTTTGTGATAGTCATCCCCGATGCTGCTAAATCGATCTCACCATTATCTAAAGCTGGTACTAGAGCATCAAAAGGAACATTTTTAAATTCAATAGTCTTACCCGTCCGTTTTGCAATTTCTTTGGCCACATCGATATCAAAGCCTTGTAATTCTTCGGAACCTTCTTGCTTAAACTCGAATGGCACAAACGTTGCATTAGTGCCTATCTTTAAGACACTTTCTTTTTGTGCTTGATTCCCCCCTTGAGAACCACATCCTCCTAGTAGTGCTACTACACCTAAGGCTAATAATCCAGTACATATTAGCTTTTTTACATTTGTTTTCATGATGTTTCTCCTTTACTAAATCACTCATGTTGTATCTTATGCACTAATTATACATCTGCTTGAATATTTAGTCAACATATTTTTGCAAAATTTATGTATTTTTATTAATTATCGTTATATGCACTAAATTGCATAGACTAGTTCCAAAGACTATCATGCAAAAAAAGCATAAAAAAATACACAGCAGAACAATTTCTGCTGTGTTTCATACGGCTGACCTGGTCTTTGCCCCCACACTCGCCTGCTGGAAGGTTCGCTCTTAAGCTGTGCTCCCCACTACTACTCCTCTCGACATCTTCTGTCGGCAGGTCTTACATCTAAGCCGCACCATGCTCACAATTTCTCATTGCTTATGTGGATCGTTTCGCCTGCGACTGGCCTCGACTTTCAACCACAGACCCGTTATGTACTCTTATTATATCTATATTTCTTACTTTTGTCACTGAGGAACCATCATGATTTTTTTCATTCTACTTATATCATTTTTATATAGTACATTCGGAAAAAAGACTTGCTTTTTTTCATCAAATATACATCAACTTTGCTACATCCCATGCTTATCACATTCTCACTTTTACACCAATGATGAGAACTTTTCAGTACATTTTTGTCCACTCTGTAGGGTATATTCAAGGATAAAATTTTATTGTATAATGTGTGTACTTAAGTAAATGAAGAATATAAAAACGGTGGTTTTCCAAAAGAGAGTACACCGTTTCTATTAGTTAGGAAGGGTTTGCACATGTTTATGTTATCATTAATTCAAGAATCAGGAGCTTACGAACAAGATAAAAGCACCTTAGAGTTAGTTACCTTACAACTCTTACAGATGATTCAAATGAAAAGCCAAACTTTATATGTGCATTCAGTGCAAGTCGCCAATTACGCTGTGGCCATTGCTGCTAAAATGGGATTGCCAAAAGGTGAAATCGAATTGATTCGCCACGCAGCATGTTTACACGATTTAGGCTTAATTTGCTTACCTACCACAACCTTGATGAAGTTTCCCTACTTCAACCGTCAGGAATTGTCCAAATACAAGCAACATCCTGTATTTGGGGCTAGCATGATTGAAAACTATCCATGTTGCCAACCTATCATTCCTTACATTAAATACCATCATGAGCGTTGGGATGGCGCAGGATTTCCGAAACATTTACGAGGTGCCAATATTCCATTAGGAGCTCGCATCATTGGTATTGCTGATTACTACGTAACGGCCATCGACCCATCTTCAGATACAACGCTACAACCTCGTAGCGAGATTAAACAAGAACTATTTAGACACTCTGGCACGCAATTTGATCCAGATGTGGTAAAAGCATTCATAGAAATATTAGGATAATCATTAGGCTCCACTTGCTAAAGTGAGAGCCTTTATGTTTGCCCTAGGTAAGATAGCGTGGATTGTCTCTGCCGCTTCTAATAAGGTGGCCCCTGTTGTATAGATGTCATCCACTAGTAATATACTGATTTCTTTATCTACATAGGCACCCAGCATAGTAGGACGAACTAGGAAATGACCTTTCATATTTTTTCGTCGCTCTTCCTTTGTCAATGTCCACATGGGTTTGGAACCATCTAGTTTCACTAACAGGTCTACCCAATGCCACCCCTGTTCCATTACCCAATCTTTAAATATCGTATCTACTTGATTATACCCCCGTTGCTTCCGTTTGCTTTCGCTAATGGGAATAGGCACAACAATGGTTGGTACATATTTCATATTCAAACAAGTAACTGTAAAACGTTGTAAAAAAGGAGCGGCTCCTAGAGCTCGCTCCTTTTTTCCGTTAAATTTTATATCGTGTAGCATGGTTTTAATACCACCTGTGTAATCTGCAAGAATATATATACATTCTAGAGCTGAGTATTTTGGACCCATTATACAACGTTCATGCATAACTGCTTGCAAACATGTATCACACCACTCACCTTGAGTATATACATCTTTACCACAATGGATACAAGTAGGTGGACACAATAAATCCCAAAATCTCATTAGATCGCCCCCTCTAAGCGTTCTTTAAATAATGTATATCTATAATTTGTATCTACTCGATTCACCGCTGTATCTACAGCTGTTTCGCTACCGATGAGTAACACCTTATCCTTAGCGCGTGTAATCGCTGTATAGAGTAAATTTCGCTGTAACATCACATTATAAGCAGAAATAAATGGTAGAATAATGCGTTCGTATTCACTGCCCTGTGCTTTATGAACCGTAATGGCATAGGCGAGCGCCATTGTCATCATATCTTCTTCGTCAAGAGTCATCGATTTATCTGGAAACTTCACATGCACTTGTTTCCCCAGAATATCCGTAATAACGCCAATTTCTCCATTATATACATCTTGGTCGTAGTTATTCTCCATTTGAATCACTTTATCACCGACGCGATACACCCTTCCATCTACTTTCAGCTCTTCTTGACCACTTCGTTTTGGATTCAACTCCTCTTGCAAATAGTTAGAAATCGCTGCACTCCCTATAGGACCTTTACGCATAGGACAAACAATTTGAATATCCAGATCAGAATCTACACGCTGTAACTCCTCTCGATAATGCTTAGTAACTGCTAATAAGACACTTTCCACATCATGAGCACTTTCAAATTGAAATTCATCACAACTAGACAAATCAGGCATCTCACCATGATTGATGGCGTACGCATTATCGATGATTCGATTCCCCTCTTGCTGACGATAAATTTGCGTTAACCCTTGATAAGGTATTACAGAACTACTCAACATATCTCGTAGAATAAAACCTGCACCAATAGGCGGCAATTGGTCCACATCCCCTACAAGCACTACATAGGCGCTAGGTGGAATCGCCTGTATCAGAGCATAGTAAAGCTCCAAATTAAGCATAGATGATTCATCTACGATAACTACATCTACTTCTAATGGTTCATCCTGGTTACGAGCAAAGATATACGCATTATTTTCTAACTCTGGTTCTAACAAACGATGAATAGTGAAAGCCTCCATGCCCGTCGCTTCCGACAATCGTTTTGTGGCACGTCCTGTTGGTGCACAGAGAACGATACGTTTTAAATTTCCTTGCTGGAACCCTTCTACTAAGGCTTTGATAATAGTGGTCTTTCCTGTACCTGGACCTCCAGTGATAATAGAGAATCGATGACTGAGCGCCATATGGATAGCTTTCTTTTGCTCTTCACCTAGTTCCATGGAGTGTTTGATTTCATAACTGTTACAGAAATCGTCACCGTCCAATAAAGGTAGTACATCATTATCTAGGAAAGCTTCTGTGAAATCTACACTGTCTACTTCTGCTCGATAGACCGTAGGGTGGTAAATATACAGTACATCATCGTGATCTACTTGTACATATCGTTTTGTTTCAATTAAAGTTTCTAATCTGTCTACGGTCACATCGATATAGTCATCACCTAATAGATTCGATAACTGCACCATCAATTCCTCTATAGGCATACAAGAATGTCCAGAAGATCCAATCTGTTCCATAGTAAAGCGGATACCTGCATCAATGCGCTTTGGATTATCAAAGGGAAATCCTAGCTCCTCTGCAAAATGGTCCACTACATGAAATGGTAAGTTTGTATCTACCGTCAACAAATAGTACGGATTATCTTGCAACATTTCAATCGCTTTTGCACCGTATATTTCATAGAGTTGGCGGCTCCAACGATTACTCATATTGTACTTAGCAAAAAAGTCATTAATTTCCTGGAGAACCCCTTCCCCAAGCAACACTTTGTACAGTTCTTGCTTTGTTTTAATCGCTACATTAGGAACTTCTAATAGCTCCATAGGATTTTCTTTTTTTAGAATCTCTAGAATCGAAATTCCAAAATAATCCAACAGTTTTTCTAATGATTTAGGCCCTAAGCCTTTCACTCCAAGGCTTTCTAAATATCGTCTGGCTCCCGCTAAGGTATCTGGCATCACACGTTGTATGCTTTGAACGGAAATCTGCTTGCCATATTTTTTATGGATAATATGGGTACCTTTTATTTCAACTTCTTCCCCCACCTTTGGAGGAGTAATATTACCGGTACAAGTATGGGTATCTTCTTGATAGTCTCGTAATACAAATACGCAATAATCCTCTTGAGGAGACTTATAGATTATACGGTAAACCGTTCCTAATAGTGTGATCATAGGGATGCATTAGGTAAAGCAGAAATGACAGCTTGCACCACATCTGCTACATTGCTAATATTTTCAATTTTGATGTGACTCACACGTTCATAAATCGGTTGACGTTCCTCGTACAAGCGGAAAATATATTCAATACTTTCTTTCAATAATGGACGAATTTCCATATCTAAATCATCAAGAATTTGTTTTACATCACGTTGAATCAATACCACATAGCCAGATTCACGCATCAGTTCAGCTGAGGCATCACACAATACCGTACCACCGCCTGTAGCAATGACACTGGCATTTTTTTTACTCACCAAATCTTGAATGACATTAAGTTCTAATTGATGGAATTCATCTTCTCCATCATGAATAATAATATTTTGGATAGATTTTCCAGTACGCTCTTGAATTTCTGTATCCACATCAAAAAACTCTAATCCCAATGCTTGCGCTAAGGCCTTGCCTATGGTTGTTTTACCCGCTCCAGGCATACCAATTAAGAAAATATGTTGATGAATGTGATTCTTTTCATAATCTTTAGAAATACGAATTACCTCATTCATAAATTCTTTTGCATAATCTGCTAACTCAGGATTTTCCAATGCTTGTACAGCGGATTCAAGAATTTCCTGTTCTCTCTGTACATCATAAATTTTCATCTGATGCTCTTCTTTATACTTAGCAATATCTACCACGATACGTAAACGCTCTTCAAACAAGTGAATTAACTCTTTATTAATAGCATCAATTTTTTGGCGACTTTCTTGTAATTTCATGAACATACTCCTTAGAATTTTTTATAGATGGTACTATGTAAATGCTCTAATGCAAAGGTCTTATCATCTTCCATTTGATCAATAAGGGCTTGTAGGGAATCAAATTTAACTTCTCCACGGATAAAAGCAAGAAATTCTACCGTAGCCACTTCTCCATACACATCATCGGAAAAATCAAATAAATGAGTTTCAAAACGATGGTATTGATTGGTAAAGGTTGGATTATCTCCCATATTCCCCACTGCTCCGTACCATTTGCCTCCGATGTATACTTGGTTTACATACACACCATCAGCAGGCGCTGCCATAGTATCTGGAAAATGAAAGTTTAGCGTAGGGAATCCCAAAGTACGACCTCGTTGATCTCCTTTTACTACAGTACCTGTAAAACGATACGGGCGACCTAGCATTTGATTTGCCAATTCAATATCACCACGTAAAATGCTACTGCGTATAGCAGTGCTAGATATAGGCGCATCAATCCAATCATAGCGTACCAATTCTTGATCATGGACTTCAATAGACGGATATAATTCTCGAATCATCTTTGAATTTCCCAAGCCCTTATATCCAAAATTAAAATTTGCACCTACTACTATTTTCTGTACATCACGATGAGCACATAAACCATGAATAAAATCTTCCCCTGACTGAGCAACTAATTCTTGAGTCATGGGAAGTTCCAGCACATAATCAACACCCATAGTCTTTAACATATCATACCGTTCTTCTCGTTGTAACAAACGAGGTGGAATTTGTTTCGGCTGTAATATAGTAAATGGATGCGCATCGAAGGTAACAATCACAGAAACTCCATGACAAGATTTTGCGCTATCACAGACCTCCTTAATAATCGATTGATGACCTAAGTGCAGTCCATCAAAGGTTCCCATGCCATATACTATGGGTTCCTGTATCGTATCTAACTCTGATATCGTATATAAAATATTCATACTAATCCTTATCTTTTGAAATATGAAATAGAACTTTTATTTCAGTGTACTCTTTATTATAACACAACCGTAGACTATAGAAAGTGTATACATGTATTTCTCTGAAAGAAATACAATATCACCATATACTGTCTTATTGGTAATATCCCTTTCAACATGATTCATACTCTTTAAGACATCAACCTATCCGAGTGTATACATAAGAAAATGGTCAGGCTCCCCTAAGGTTCCTGACCATTTCTTATACCTATGTTATATGTATATATTTTTTTCTACCTTCAAAGTATCATCCAGTCGTCGCAAGATACTCATAAACCCATTTGCATTATAAGCTCTCACCAATGTGTCTACTGGGATTTCATCTGGGGACACACAGAAAGCTCCATTCGGTTTCACTGTATGAATCGGAACTTGTTTCCCTTGCACCAAGCGTATTCGATTCATATCGTTGATATACACCGCTGGCAAGTGCGTTAGCAAAGTATCTACTGGCTGTACAACTTGTTCCACCAGCATTTCTAGTTCTTCGATGGTTACAGACTGTTCAATGTTGCATTGTCCTACTGCGGTACGGCATAGTTGTGTCATCATACCACATAAATTCAATTGATGACATATATCCCGTAACAAAGCACGCACATAGGTACCCGCAGAACACCGTACACGAATGGTAAAGAATGGAAATGCATAGGCGAGTAACTCAATGTCATGTATATGAATCAAACGAGATGGCAGTTCAAATTCTACTCCTGCACGGGCTAAATCATAAGCACGTTGCCCATTGATTTTGATAGCAGAATACTTTGATGGTCGTTGTTCAATCGAACCTTGGAAGGACTGCACTGCTTGTTCTAGTTCGTCCCAACTAGGAGGCTCAGAAATATCCATAGTCCGCAGCATATTCCCTGTGCTATCTTCTGTATCAGTTTCAATACCAAATTTGCATTCTGCCACATAAGTTTTACCAATGGATTCCGTATACTCAATGGCTCTCGTCGCTTTTCCGACAAAGATAGGTAGCACTCCATACGCCAATGGATCTAAGGTCCCACTGTGACCGATACGGCGTTCTTTCAAAATGCGTCGACAAATACCGATGGCGTCATGGCTCGTAATACCTGGTGGCTTAATTAAAGAAATAACTCCATCCATTAGTCAATCACCGCTAAGATTTGTTCCAATGCTTCGTGGATAGGACTTTCGATGGAGCAACCGGCTGCTCGAATATGACCACCGCCGCCAAAGTGACTAGCAATTTGATTTGCATCACGCACTTTGGATCGAATGCTGGCACGAGTCAAGGTTTCCGTTTTAGATTTCAACACGATGGCCACATCCACACCCTTGATATTTCGAATCATATCCACAAATCCATCGGTATCATCCCCAATGTGTTCCATCAAAGGCAATGTTAACGACATAGATACCACTTGCCCATCATGATGAAAAGCTACATTGTCTAACACTTCTTTCATCACCTCGATGCGACCTGGTTCCACCATTTCTATGGCTTCAGAAATCGCATGTGGCTCTGCTCCAGCTTGTAAACATAGCCCTGCCATCGCCATAGTATGTGCTGTTGTATTAGAGAATTTAAAGAACCCTGTATCTGTAGCCATCGACATGTACAAAGCTTGTCCCATCGATTGGGTAATCTCCCAATTCCACATCTTACATAGGTATGCCACTATTTCCCCAGTAGAGGAGAAGTCGGAGCGCAAATATAAGCCATCCGCAAATTCTGTATTAGAAATATGATGGTCTATATTAAAAGTAGGTGCACTCATTCGTACACCTACTTCTCCAATTCGTTCAAATGTGCTAGCGTCTAAAATGAGTAGCATATCGGATGTATAACCGTTTTCTAAACTTTCAATAGGCTCAATCTTAGAGCATAGAGAAAGAAAAGAAAACTTTTCAGGAATTACATCATCAACTACCATACGAACTGCTTTCCCTTGAGCTACCAAGGCTTCATACATAGCAAGCATAGAGCCTATAGCATCTCCGTCGGGACTAACATGAACAGTAAGAAGAATGGAATGGGCTGTATCAATCGATGCTTTTAGTTGATCAATACTAATTTTCGCCATTATTTTCCTCTTGTTTAATAGAATTTAATAAGCCTTCAATGTGCATGCTGTAATCTAAGGATGTATCTGCATCAAAGGCAATGCTAGGAATGTGGCGCAATTGGAGCACCTTTCCTAATTCAGAGCGGAAATAACCAGCGCTTCTGCGCAAAGTCTCTAAGGACTGTTGTTTCTCCGCCTCACTGCCGAACAAGCTCACATAGATTGTAGCTTCTCGCAAATCACCAGTGACACGCACATCGGTTACAGTGACAAATCCGATGCGAGGGTCTTTCAACCCACGCAATAAGATTTGACTTGCTTCTTGTTTAATAAACTCTTGTAATTTTCGTACACGAACTTCGCTCATGGATACCTCCTATAATTCTGGGGCAATTTCTTCCATTTTGTACGCTTCGATCACGTCGCCTTCTTTCACATCACGGTAACGTTCCAAAGAAATACCACATTCAAAGCTTGTCGCTACTTCTTTCACTTCATCTTTGAAACGGCGCAAGGAATCAATATGACCTTCATGGATAACAATACCATCACGGATTAAGCGAATTTCAGAGTTATTTGTGATTTTACCTTCCGTTACATAGGAACCTGCTACGATAGCTTTCGGCGTAGAAATGACTTGGCGAACTTCTGCACGGCCTAGGATAACTTCTTTAAATTCAGGAGTTAACATACCACGCATAGCGGCTTCGATTTCATTGATTGCATCGTAAATAACACGGTATGTACGAAGGTCAACACTTTCTTTTTCGGCTTCTTTACGTACATTCGCATCTGGACGCACGTTAAAGCCGATAATAATCGCACCCGATGCAGAGGCTAACATAACGTCAGATTCGTTGATAGCACCTACTGCACTGTGGATAATATTGATGCGTACTTCTGGGTTTTTAATGCCCTCTAAGGATTGACGTAATGCTTCTACAGAGCCTTGTACGTCACCTTTGATAATAATATTTAAGTCTTTTAATTCCCCTTGTTGCATTTGGTTGAACAAATCATCAAGAGTGACTTTTGTTTTCGCATTCATTTCAGTAATGCGTTGTTTTTCAATACGTTTTTCTGCAATGGAACGAGCTTCGTTGTCATCTACAGCGAACATCACTTCACCAGCTTGTGGCACATCGGATAAACCTAAGATTTCCACAGGCATAGATGGGCGAGCTACTTTCACTTTTTCTCCGCGTTCATTCGTCATAGCACGTACTTTACCGTAGGCTACACCAGCAAGGATTGTTTCCCCGACACGTAAGGAACCTTTTTGTACCAATACTGTACATACTGGACCACGGCCTTTATCTAATTGAGCTTCGATAACGATACCTTGAGCCTTACGATTAGGGTTCGCTTTCAATTCTTGCACTTCTGCTACCAATAAGATCGTTTCCAATAAGTCTTCAATACCTTGACGTTGTTTCGCAGATACAGGAACCATGATAGTATCGCCGCCCCACTCTTCTGGTAACAAACCATGTTCGGACAATTGTTGTTTTACATGGTCAGGGTTAGCACCTGGTTTATCCATTTTGTTGATAGCAACGATAATTGGCACTTCTGCAGATTTTGCATGGTTGATAGCTTCGATAGTTTGTGGCATTACACCGTCATCGGCAGCTACGACAAGGACAGCAATATCTGTAGATTGCGCACCACGTAAACGCATGGCTGTGAAAGCTTCATGGCCTGGTGTATCAAGGAATGTAATTTTATTACCTTCATAGCGAACTTGGTAGGCACCGATATGCTGCGTAATACCACCTGCTTCAGAAGCCGTTACATTGGTAGAACGAATCACGTCCAACAAAGATGTTTTACCATGGTCAACGTGACCCATGATCGTAACAACTGGTGGACGAGCTTGTAAGCTTTCTGGGCTATCTTCGATTTCGATGATTTCTGTAGGATCTTGTTCAGGCTCTACTTCTACCACTTCTACGCCGAAGTCTTCTGCCAATACCATAGCCGTTTCCACATCAATTTCTTGGTTGATAGTAGCCATAACACCTAACATCATCAATTTTTTGATGATTTCAGATACTTCGCGACCCATTTTTTCAGCCAACTCTTTAACCGTCAACGGACCAGATAGTTCGATAGACGTAGCAATCGCTGCTTCAGCCTTACGGCGTTCTTCTTCTTTTTGTTTGATGTGTTGCTCATTACGTTGCTTAACCTTATTTTTATTTTTTTGCAACGCAGAAGATACTAAAGATTGAGTACGTTCGCCTTTTTTACCTTTTTTATCTTTTTTATTGCGACGCTCGCTACGATTTTCATTGCGATGTTCAGATTCAAAACGACGATTTTCTTTTTGACGATCCACTTCACGGCTTGCTTGACGATCACGACCTTCTGGTTTCACAGTAAGAGCTGGATCCACTTGTGGAATCTCTAAGCGACGTTCACGACGTTGTCCATCATTGCGACGCTCATTATTACGATCGTTACTACGATTGTTATTGCGGTCGAATCTGCCACCATTGTTAGGACGATTACCACCATTGCGATTGTCTTGACGTTGATCATTGCGACCTTCTGGACGACGACCATCACGGTTTTGACCATTTCGTTGGTTAGAACGATTGTCTCCACGGTCATTTCTGTCATTGCGATGATCTCGTTGACCATTATTTTTACCATCACGATTGAATGGGCGGTCACGCTTTTCACCACGGTCATTACGGTCTCCACGATCGTTACGATCATTGCGATGATTTCTATCTTGTTTAGGTCCACGTCTTTCGCCATCTTCATTGCGACGGTATTCGTGTACTTTCTTTTGCGGTGCTTGTTGAGTTGCTTTTGGTGCTTCACTTTGTGCTTGTTTAGCGCCACCTGCTAACGATTGTTTAATCATAGATACTTGTGAATCCTCCACTGTACTCATATGGCTTTTCACTTCTACATTGTGCTTTTTTAAAGCATCAATCACTACTTTATTTTCTACACCTAGGTCTTTTGCTACTTCATATACTCTTTTTTTGGACATCTACATTCCCCCTCTACTGATTCTTATCTATTTCAGCTAGCAAGGATTTAGCAAATCCAGCATCATTTACTAATATAACTGCTCGCATTTCTTTTCCCAATGCTCTTCCTAATTCCTCTTTGGTTCCTACTAAACGAAGGGGAACCTGATGAGACTCGGCTAAGTGCATATATTTTTTAGCATTATTCTGCGCACAATCTTCCGCCATAATCAACAGAGGATAGGCTTGCCGCTTCATGGACCGTTCCACTACAAAATCGCCGGATAATAAGCGACCTGCTCGCTGTGCTAATCCTAATATATTCAACACTTTTTCTTTATTCATGGGATATTTGTTCCTTTAAAGATTCATAAATTTCTTGTGAAACTTTATGTTTTAACGAACGCTCTAATCGTTTGGCTTTATACGCCATGTCTAGGCATTCTACTTTCATTTCCATATAGGCTCCCCGTCCAGGGGCTTTACCTGTGGGGTCAACAGAAATCTCTCCCGTTGGACTCAACACAACACGTGTTAACTCTTTCTTGGGAAGAAGTTCTCCACATCCCACACATACTCGCATAGGCTGAGACTTCTGTTTCATATTAGTCTTCATCTCCAAAAGCATCCAAGGAAATCATATCATCAGATTCCACATATTCACCGGCTTCAGCGGCTTGTGTTTCACTTTTAATATCGATTTTCCAATTTGTTAATTTCGCTGCTAAACGAGCATTTTGACCTGCTTTACCAATAGCTAATGAAAGTTGGTAATCTGGCACCACAACAGAAGATGTTTTTTCTTCATCACGAGCTACTACGCTTACTACTTTCGCTGGGCTTAAGGCATTGGCAATGTATACCGCTGGATCTTCATCCCATTTCACAATATCGATTTTTTCGCCATTTAGCTCATCCACGATATTTTGTACACGTTGTCCTTTAGGACCTACACAAGCGCCTACTGCATCTACTTCTTCCTCGCGAGATACAACAGCGATTTTAGAACGCATACCTGGTTCACGAGCTACCGATTTCAATTCCACTGTACCTTCTGCAATTTCTGGCACTTCTAATTCAAACAAGCGCTTTAATAGACCTGGATGTGTACGGGAAATCATGATTTGAGGCCCTTTTGTAGTCTTTTTCACTTCCACAATGTAGCATTTAATGCGGTCTCCCACAGCATAGCTTTCACTAGGAATTTGCTCAGATACAGGTAAAATCGCCTCAGTTTTTCCTAGATTAATGAATACATTTCGACCCTCAATACGTTCTACCAAACCAGTCAAAATATCGCCTTCACGGTTGGAATATTCATCATAGACAATGTTGCGTTCTGCTTCTTTCAAGCGTTGAATCAACAATTGTTTTGCCGTATGGGCTGCACTACGACCGAAGTTTTTTGGCGTTACATCCACTTCGATAATATCGCCGATTTCCATACGTTTGTCTAATTGACGAGCATCTGCTAAGGCAATTTCTACTTCCTCGTTTTCAGGCGTGTCCACTACTGCTTTCTTAGCCAACACTTTATAATCGCCTGTTTCACGATTGAAATAAATGTAGGCCTCTTGATTTGCTCCCACCTCTTTACGATAGGCTTGTAATAATGCCACTTCAAGAGAATCAAAAATAATCTCTGGTGCCACACCTTTTTGTTTAGTAACTGCTAATACCGCTTGTACTAATTCTTGACTCACTGGTTTCCTCCCCTAAAAATCTAAATGTAAACGAATTTGTGCAATTGCTGCACGTTCTAGGTCAATACGTTCTTCTTGCACCTGAATGGTGATGACTTCATCAGAATAGCCTTGCAAAGATCCTGTGTATTGCTTTTTACCATCTATGGGTTTAAACAATTGAATATCCACATCACGTCCATGGTATCGAATGAAATCTTTTTCTTTTTTTAACACTCGATCCAATCCTGGTGAAGATACTTCTAACAAGTAATTCTCTTTGATTGGGTCTTTTGCATCCAATACTTCGCTTAATTTTTCACTGACCATTTGGCAGTCATCTAAATCGATGCCTCCCTCTTTGTCTAAAAATACGCGCAAGTACCATTCCCGCTCATGCACGTATTCCACATCCACAAGCTCTAACTCCGTAGACTCTATAATCGTTTCTACTACTTCGGACACAAATTCCTCTACGGCGTCACGTTTCATCTTATCCCCTCCTTGCCACAGTATAAGAGAAAGAGTGAGCCGCAGCTCACTCTTTTAATAGATTCTATAAAAGTTACCTCTAGTATACCACAACTAACTAAAAATAGCTACAGTAAACCGTTGCGTTTTAACGCTTCTTCCCACTCTGCTTCTTTAAATCCAACAAGCACTGTATCTTCTAAGACCAAAATAGGACGTTTCACCAACATACCATTGGTTGCCAATAAAGCTAATTTTTCATCCTCTGTCATAGTTGGCAATTTATCTTTGATTCCTTCTCCACGATAAATTTGACCGGATGTATTAAAGAAAGCTTTAATGTCTGCTTTTTTACTCTTCGGATACCATACACCTAATTCTTCTGCGGTTGGGTTTTCTTCTTTAATATCACGATGGGTATAGCTAATACCATGATCATCTAAATATTTTTTTGCTCGTTTGCAAGTCGTACATTTTGGATATTCAATATATAACATAATCTGTCCTTTCTATTGTTCTGTGTTACCATTACAAAACTTTTCTTTTAATACTTTCAATAAAACTTCTGTCATTTCACTAGCCGCAAAGACATACTCTTTTAATTTACCTCGTTCCTCTGCCACTTTCATAGCCGACACTTCAAAAGGGTCTAACACCACCGATAATACCGGTGTTTGATCTTGTTCCATTTCCTTCGTTAAGTATCCCGAGATACTTTCACCTTCCGTAGGCTCAAATCGTTCAACTTTTACGATGGGGCAATATTCATACATCAATTTGCGAAGGACCATCATAAAGTAGGCTTTATCTTTCACAAATTGTGTTGCTTCCTCTTTAGTCATACTAAAAATATCTACTTTCACGCGTTCCGTTTCACCCTGTGTTGACATAGGATTATTCCCCTTTCGCCGCTAAGAAGGCTAAATAACAACGTTTTGCTTCGTAAATATCGGCCTTGCTCGTCACCTCCCAAGGAGAATGCATACTAAGCACAGCTACGCCACAGTCGATTACATTCATACCATAGAGAGCCATGATATACGCAATGGTACCGCCTCCACCAAGATCTACTCGGCCTAATTCAGCCGTTTGGTAAGAAATATTATCTTGATCCATCAAATAACGAATACGAGCCATGTATTCAGCGTTAGCATCATTGGAGCCACTTTTACCACGAGAACCAGTAAATTTGTTAAATACTACGCCACGTCCCAAGAAAGCGGCGTTTTTCTTCTCAAAAGCACTTGCATAAAGTGGATCAAAGCCGGCACTTACATCGGAAGACAACATATGACTATTGGATAAAGTACGTCGTACTGCTAATGGAGAAGTATGACCCATAGCTTCTAACAATTCTGCCATGAAGTTCTCAAAGAAACGAGATTGCATACCTGTAGCACCAACGGAACCGATTTCTTCCTTGTCTACCAATAAAGTACAGGTAGTACGGCTTACGTTCTCAGTTTCTAACATCGCTACTAAGGATGTATACGCACATACACGGTCATCTTGTCCATAGCCTATGATCATAGAACGGTCAAAACCTAATTCTCTCGCTGCACCAGCTGGTACAATTTCAAGCTCTGCGGATAAGAAATCTTCTTCTTCAAAACCATATTGCTCTTGTAGTACTTGCAACACATAGGCTTTCACGCCATCTTTTAATTCCCCTTTCACAGGACGGCTACCAATAAGAAGATCCAATTGTTCTCCTTCTACCACTTTGGCAGCCTTTTTCTCCATTTGTTCCTGTCCCAAATGTGGCAATAAGTCAGTTACACAGAACACTGGGTCTGTTGGGCTCTCACCAATGGCAAGATTGATGACAGTGCCATCACGCTTTACCACTACCCCATGGATCGCTAGTGGCATGGTCACCCATTGGTATTTTTTGATGCCCCCATAATAATGTGTATCTAATAGTGCTAAATCGCTATCCACATAGAATGGATTTTGTTTCACGTCTAATCGTGGAGAATCAATATGAGCCCCTAAGATATTCATCCCCTGTTCAATCGGTTCTGTGCCGATGTTCACCATAGCTACCGCTTTTTTCATGTGCACATAATAGACCTTATCTCCTGCTTTCAGCGTAGTACCTTCTTTGATAACACTGTCCATATTGCGATATCCAGCTGCTTCTGCAGCCTCCACAATTTGATCCACACATTCGCGCTCTGTTTTACCATGATCTAGAAAATGGCGATACTTCGTTGCTAAAGTATCAATCTCTTGTAATTGTTCTTCTGTATATTCATGCCAAGCATTTCTACGTTCCATACTTAGCTCCTTTCTTTTCAAATTTTACTATTTATTTTTTACGTGCATATAATTCACGCAATCCTTTAGGTGCATTGGTGACCATTTTGGAAACATAATAGCGTTTTCCTAAATGCTTGCTAATAGATTTTCCTACATACCAGTGGACCCCAAAGGTGCCATGTTCCTTGCAAGATCCCATCGATAAAAAGCGATGTTTTACCACTCCCACGATAGGGTCTAAATGCAAAGGCTCCTTACAAACAGGGCATGCAGTTTTCGCCCGATTGCTTTGCCGGAATATACGTGGCATGGTCACAATGGACTCAAATATTTTATGTTCATGCCGTGAAAGCCCATAAAAACACCGTTGTTTTCCTTGTTTATCTCGCTTCTTTTGTAAGGCTTCTAAAAATGGAAATCGTTGGCATACCATGGCAGTACAAATGGCATCATGTAGTCCATTATGGGCTTGTAAATTCGGCGCTTGCACTTGCATCTCATCCATCGCTTTTTGCAATGCATATTGTTGACTACAATCGTGCATCGTTTTTGCATATAAAGATTGCGCATCAAACCAAGGTACTTCTTGATGTACATGAACCTTATGGCAAAATGCATTGTCCATCAGCATATTGATATCATCAGGCCCCCAAGACACTAATATACCATCGGGGCCAACAAAACGTAAAAACTTTTCGCACCCACGTCGGAAAGATACTCCTTCTTTACGCAATTTATCCATCGTAATATGGGTTAACTTCTCCACCGAATGATGCATAATAGGTAGAAATTTAGGAGTAATAAATACTTCAAATTGGTCTACAATTTGTAGACTTTCATCTAGTTTTACGGCACCTATTTGTATAATTTCACCAATGAATGGAAATCCTGAGCGCCGTATCATATTCGGTTCTAATGTATAGGGCTGGTTCCATTCCAAGTCAAATACAATATAGTGCATCCTTACTTCATACCCTTTCTCTCTAACATCGCCCGTATGCCTGCTAATACAGATTCCTCAGAAATGACAGACAACCCTTTGTAGTTGCCCTCTTTTAAAACCTGTTTCATATTTTTATTTACATCATAATGATCCATAGACTCTAAGACTACAGCTTTCTTTGTGAAAGGCCCATACAAGGCTGGATTCGATGGACCGTACAGCGCCACAATCGGTACCCCTTGGCTCACTCCTACATGCATAGGACCTGAGTCATTTGTGACCAAACAATCACATCGTTTCATGGCTGCTGCCAATTCTCCAATGCTAAATTGTCCCGTTCCCTTAATGGCAGGTTCTATCATTGTATCTAGCACGTCCTGTACCATCTCTTCATCCATGGGTCCACCAAAGAATACTATTTTATATCCTTCTTTTGCTAAGGTGTCTGCAATATGAGCAAATCGTTCCTTAGGCCAACGTTTTTCTGGCACAGCACTACCAATATTGAACCCAATAAGGCAATCCGTTTCTGTCACTCCATGAGAGGCATAAAATTCTTGCACCTTTTCATCCCACTCCGGACTAGTAAAGATTTCTAACCCTTCATGTTCCACCATATATCCTAACTGTTCTAGCACATTCATATACATCTGGGCAGCATGCACCGTTTTGCGGTTCAACCGGGTTACCTTCGTCATAAACGGACGGAACAGAAAATGACTCATCCCCGTAGTTACCTTTGCTTTCAATTTCCAAGCTAAGTAGGACGTCCGTTCATTAGGATGCAAGTTGATCACAACATCCACAGGCCCTTGTTGGCGAATCTCTTTAGCAATTTGATTCAACCCACCAATACTATTATGGATCCCCTTTTTATCTACTTCTACTAGAACATCAATATAAGGATTATGACGATATACATCTGCCAACTTTTTATCAATCACATAGGTAATATGGCTGTGAGGCGCCAACTTTCTAAGAGCATGGATAAACGGTGTGGTCAGCACCACATCGCCTAAATGCATCAAGAAGGTTACCACAATCCGCTTTCCATCTAACTCTATCATAAATTCCTCATTTCTTTCACTGTATCAAATACAGTGTCCACCGTAATCTGTGCCATACATTCTGAATCTTCCACTAACGGCTGTTCTAGCGTCGCTCGTGATGTAGGTGACACAATACTATGAATATGATCGCCCCCATAAGGACCTGTCCGTTCTGGGCAAGTAGTCCCAAACAGAGCAATCAATGGTACTTTTAAAGCATTAGCAATATGCAAAGGTCCCGTATCGGCACTGATGTACAAAGCACTGTGACGAATGACCTCAATGAGCTCTTTCAAATTCGTGTCACCAATGAGATTTACCACATTGTTACTGCCGACGCCATCTACAACGGCACGGCCTTTATCCGCATCCTCTTGGGCACCAATGAGCACCACCGTCTCACCAGCTGCCACCAATCGCTTGCCAAGATCCACAAAATGAGAAATAGGCCATTCCTTCACTGCCCAACGTGCCCCTGGAGCGATAACAATATAAGGATTTTCGATGAAAGCTCCTCTAGTATTTAACTTCTGTGTCACCGTAGTCTTCGCCCCTGTAAAAGTCGGCAAAGGGAACACGATGTCATCTACATCACAGCCCAAAGCCCGCGCCGTATCTAAATAGCGCTCGATGACATGATCCATTTTATGGTCACCTACAAGCGCAGTATTCACCAGCCAACTGCCCTCACGAAGTTCCCAGTACGCATACCGTTTCTTCGCACCACTAAGACCCGCCACAATGGCACTTTTCGCTATGGATTGTAAATCTAAGGAAATATCAAAGTTTTTTTCATGTAGTAACTTCCATAATTGTTTCCAATAGGAAAGCCGTTTTAATTGTTTCTTATCTATGATGATGATTTCATCCACCCAAGGTTTGGGAGGGATAATATCCTTAAACTGTTCATGAACGGCCCATGCAATATGCGCCTTCGGATATTGTTGACGCAACGCATACAGCGTTGGTAAGGCATGAATAATATCGCCTAGAGAACTCATTTTAATGATTAAAATTCGTACATCTTCTTTCATATTCCATCCCTTTCATTTACCTATAACTATACTCTCTTAGTATACCATAAGATAGAAACAAAGATGATACACTATTTTCTATTTTTCTTTAGATCCTTTCATTATCTATTTCAATACTTCAAGGATGTGCACCTCATATATTAAGCTTAAAGCATCTACCTATAACAACTGCCATTCCACAGATATCTTTTTTGCAAACAGGATTTAATAAAGTTTTAGCAAAATATTATTAAAAATTTAGTAATTTATTATTATATCACATGTGACGCAAACTTTATAATACAATACACACATATATTAGCCAAATTGATTTATTTCTGTATATAATGTATTTTCTGTATAAAAGGTATATAATGTTTTCATTAGGTTTATGTATTCATATCAAATATATAT